>NZ_JBEPBI010000522.1:0-2122 GCF_040299045.1 Streptomyces sp. NPDC001027 | reverse complement strand
GATCTCGACAGCAAGGCCGGGGTGGTTGGCCTAGTAGGTGGCGATCTGGTTCACGATGACGTGGACGTCCAGTGTATCCCAGTAGGGTTCGGCCGACGGTGTGGACGACCCCTCAGCGGGTCGACGTCAGTTGTTGATGCAGGTGTTGCCGAAGGCGGGGTTCAGCAGCCCGATCACCGAGATCGTGTTGCCGCAGACGTTCACCGGGACGTGCACGGGAACCTGAACGACGTTGCCGGACAGGACGCCCGGGGAGTGCACCGCGGCACCCTGAGCGCCCGCGTCGGCGACGGCCATGCCCGCGCCCGCGAGAACCAGCCCACCAGTGGCAGCCGCAGCAGCGACGACCTTCTTGATCATTATTCCTCCTTGTAGGCAAAGCGACCCCATGCAGCGGGTCGCATCACCAGTAACGAGGCGGAATTAGTGGGGCTACGCGCTTATCGGCGCATTCACTCTTCCCAGTCCCTTCCGTACAGGCGGCCGATTTCCCCCACCGGTGAGATCTCGTTCCGCCAAGACGTTCAGGACGCGTCGATGAAGCGGTCGAGCACCCTCACTCCGAAGCGCAGGCCGTCCACCGGCACCCGCTCGTCCACGCCGTGGAACATGCCGGCGAAGTCGAGCTCCGGGGGCAGCTTGAGCGGGGCGAAACCGAATCCGCGGATGCCGAGGTCGTCGAAGGACTTGGCGTCGGTGCCGCCGGAGAGCATGTAGGGGACGGCCTTGGCGGTGGGGTCCTCGGCGAGCAGCGAGGACTGCATGGCGTCGACGAGCGCCCCGTCGAAGGACGTCTCCAGGGCCTTGTCCGAGTGCACGTCCTCGCGGCGCACGTTCGGGCCGAGGATCCGGTCCAGGTCGGCGAGGAACTCCTCCTCGTACCCCGGCAGGAACCGCCCGTCCACGTGCGCGGTGGCCTCCCCGGGGATGACGTTGACCTTGTAGCCGGCGCCCAGCTGGGTCGGGTTGGCGGTGTTGCTGAGCGTCGCGCCGATCAGCTTGGCGATGCCGCCGAGCCTGGCCAGGGTCGACTGCATGTCCTCGGGGTCCAGCGGGGTGCCCAGGGCGTCGCCGAGCTCGTCGAGGAAGGCCCGGGTCGTCTTGGTGACCCGTACCGGGAAGGTGTGCCGGCCGAGCCGGGCGACGGCCTCGGACAGCTCGGTGATGGCGTTGTCCCGGTGGATCATCGAGCCGTGTCCGGCGGTGCCGGCCACGATCAGCTTCATCCAGTGCATGCCCTTCTCGGCCGTCTGGATGAGGTAGAGCCGCCGCTCCTCGCTCACGGTGAACGAGAACCCGCCCACCTCGCTGATCGCCTCGGTGACGCCCTCGAACAGGTCGGGATGGCGGTCGACGAGGTGCCGGGCGCCGTACGTGCCGCCGGCCTCCTCGTCGGCGAGGAACGCGAGCACGATGTCGCGGGGCGGCCGGCGCCCGGAGCGCAGCCGGTCGCGGACGACCGCCAGCGTCATCGCGTCCATGTCCTTCATGTCGACCGCGCCCCGGCCCCACACGCACCCGTCCGCGACCTCGCCGGAGAAGGGGTGGTGGGTCCAGTCGGCGGCGTTGGCCGGGACGACGTCGAGGTGGCCGTGGATGAGCAGTGCGGGCCTGGAGGGGTCCTCGCCCGCGATCCGGGCCACGGTGGAGGCCCGGCCCGGGTGCGACTCGTAGATCTCGGGCTCGAGGCCCACCTCGGCGAGCTTCTCGGCGACCCATTCGGCGGCCTTGCGCTCGCCGGGACCGGAGTGGTCGCCGTAGTTGCTGGTGTCGATCCGGATCAGGTCGCGGCAGAGGTCCACGACCTCGTCCTCGCCGGTGACGCTGCTGGCATGGTCGTCCGTCGCGCTCACGCTGCTTCCTCCCGCTGTCACTGCTGGTGGGTCCCGCTCATCCTCCCCCGCCCGCGGGTCCGCGCCCAAGAGCGGTCCCGGCCGGACACGCGCCGTTCACACGGGCACGGTCCCCCGGCCGTCCGCCGGCTGTGATCGGGCACCCGGAAAAGCCTGGTAATGTTTACGACGTCGCCGCGGGGGAAACCCCGCACGACAGACACCTTGTCCGGGTGGCGGAATGGCAGACGCGCTAGCTTGAGGTGCTAGTGCCCTTTATCGGGCGTGGG
>NZ_JBEPBI010000521.1:0-2136 GCF_040299045.1 Streptomyces sp. NPDC001027 | reverse complement strand
GCGGAGGCGAGCTCCGCACGGGCCAGCTCGGCGCGCTCGGCCCTGGTCGGCGTGTCCTGCGCCAGCTCCTCCACCAGGTTCCGGATCGTCGTGCCGTGCTCGCCGACTCCGTCCCCGAGAGTCCCGCCGCTCCTGCGGATGATCTGCTTCGTCAGGCGGGCGCAGGGCGTAGGGGGTCGGCGGCCTGCTGCACGAACCAGTCTCCTCTGCGTTCAGGGCGCTCTGCGCGCTGTTTTCCGTACGGGCCCAGTCGAAGGCGTGCGCCGAACGGAGCCGGATGCCCGTTCCGATGCGGTGACCTGCTGAACGTCGCAGAGCCGGTTGAGTCAAGTGACATACGCCCACTGCGCCTCCTCGTCCGGGGCCGGAGCGACCCGGCCGTGCCGGTGGAGACCGGGCCGTGGAGGCGTCTCTTCCCGGCGGACTTGCGCCCTCTCCGGGACAGGGACGCCGCCGACGACGAGTGACGACGAACATCATCGCCTCGACCCGACCACCACCGTCTTGACGCGGGTGTCCGCACTGGTCAGTGCCTTGGAGGTGCTTGGCACACGGTGAGCTGGACGGGGTCGGCGTCGTATCCGGCCGCCGCGACGTGCCCTCGCGAGCTCGGGGGGCGATTGTCTCTCAGCGCTGGCGCAGCGTGGCGCCGGCGGCCGGGAGCTCCCAGGCCCGCTCGGTGACCAGCGCGCCGATCGCGGCACCGAGCCCCATCGGGCTCGCGACCGTCATGCCGCACCGTACGGACCGGCTGCGTCTTCTTCGCTCTCTGGCCGCTGCCGTTCTTCCGGGCCGCCTCCCTCGCGGAGCGCAGCGCGACACGGCCACCCGGCAGGGGCCCCGGCATCGAGGGCCGTTGAATTCATCTGTCGCAGCCCTGTGGACTACCGGTCACATCGTCTGATTAGGTGTCACATCCGAGGCCGGCTGCCCCTGAACGGCCAATAATCCGAAGGCCCTTGGGGGGACATGGACATGTGCCGCCCGCCGCCGACGCGGCGTCCGACCGTGTGGACCCGGCTGACCGGCCTGCTGGCCATGGCGGCCGTCTACGCCGCCCTGATCGCGGGCGCCCTGCCCCTGGCGCTGGCGCCGGACCCGCACATACGGGACCTCCGGCTCAAGCTGGTCGGCTGCGCTCTGACATGCGTGCTGCTGTGGGTCCTGGCATCGGTCTGTGCACCGCGTACGGACAGAGTCGTTCTCGACACGGCAGAACAGCGACGACGCCACCCGTCCGCGGGCCTGACCCTCGTCCTCGCCCTGGCCGTTCCGCTGGCGAGCACCGCGGCGCTGGCGCAGGCGGTCGGGCCCGACGGCGAGGAGGGCCGCAGGGTGTCACGGATCTACTCGGCCGGCGGAGGCACGCATCACGTCCCTATCGACAAGGTGCTCAACGCGCCCCGGGAGACCGCGGTCACTGTCGACGGCGTGCCGCAGTACGCCGTCGATGTCACCGTGACCGTCCAGTTCGACGACGGCCCGCGCAGCGTCACCGTCCATGGTGCGACGGTGACCGGATGGCCGGCGACAGGTGGCGCGGTGGCCCTGCTGTACGCCCCCGGTCGCCCCGGGCTCGGCGTGCGTCCCGACCACAGCGACATGTACACCAGTGGCATGAGCGTCCCTATCCTCGGTGGGATCTGGTCGTTGACCCTGTTCGTGGCGGTCTGCCCGTTCTTCTTCTTCGGGACGACCCGGGAGATCGTTCACACGGCGCGCAGATTCCGCATGGACGTCCACGGAGTGGTGGCGGCGCTCCTGACCGCAGGCGTGTGCCTCCTCCTGCCCGGCGCGTTCTTCCACGCACCCACCTGGGCGGGCTGGCTGCTCGCCGTGGCGGCGGCCTCGACACCCTGGTTCGCCGAGCTCTGGGTCCGGAAGCGGCTCCAGGCGCCGTCGACGTCCTCGGACGCCTCCTCTTCACCCGTCGCGGCGTAGCCGACCGAGACTGCCCCGAAGAACCTGCCGAGCGCCGCCGTCGGAAGATCCACACCCACCTGGTCCAGACATCCCGCGGCGAAACCGCTGAGACGGACGCCGACGTGCACGAGATGGAGCCGAAGAAGAAGACGGCCGCCAAGAAGACCCCGAAGAGGGCGCCGGCCAAGGGCGGGGCCGGAGCCAGAGGCGCGG
>NZ_JBEPBI010000520.1:0-2162 GCF_040299045.1 Streptomyces sp. NPDC001027 | reverse complement strand
TGCAGCGCGGTCCGCCACTCCCGGCCGGCGTCCTCGAACATCGACAGGTCGACCTTCGGCGCCGGGCACGAAGTTCATGTAGTAGTGCAGCACCGCCGGGATGATGCCGGCCGCGCCGTTCGTGGGAGCCGTGACCACCCTGCCGCCGGCCGCGTTCTCCTCGTTCACGGCCATCGCGTACAGCGTGATCCACTCCATGGAGTGAGCCAACGCATCGCCCTCCGCCCGGAGTTGACGTGCCGTCATGGCGGCGCGACGGCGGACGCGCAGGCCGCCCGGCAGGATGCCCTCACGGGACATGCCCCGCGAGACGCACCCCTGCATCACCCGCCACAGCTCCAGCAGACCCGCCCGGATCTCGTCCTCCGTGCGCCAGGCCCGCTCGTTCTCCAGCATCAGCGCGGAGATCGACAGGCCCGTCTCCTTCGTGAGGCGCAGCAGCTCGTCGCCCGTGCGGAAGGGGTACTTCAGCACCGCGTCGTCGAGTTTGATGCGGTCCGCGCCGACCGCCTCCTCGTCGACGACGAACCCGCCGCCGACCGAGTAGTACGTCTTCGACAGCAGTTCGGCGCCCTGCGCGTCATGGGCCCATATCGTCATGCCGTTGGCGTGGTACGGGAGGGCCTTGCGACGGTGGAGCACGAGATCGTCGTCGAAGGAGAACGGGATCTCGTGCGTGCCCAGCAGGCGCAGCCGCCCGGAGCTCCTGATCTGCTCCACCCGCTCGTCGGCGGTCTCCACGTCCACCGTGCGCGGCGAGGAGCCCTCCAGACCCAGCAGGACCGCCTTGGGAGTGCCGTGGCCGTGCCCGGTCGCGCCGAGCGAGCCGTACAGCTCGCAGCGGACGGAGGCGGCGGAGTCCAGCAGGGACTCGTTGTGCAGCCGCCGCGCGAACATGCGCGCCGCCCGCATCGGGCCGACCGTGTGGGAGCTGGACGGGCCGATGCCGATCGAGAACAGGTCGAAGACCGAGATGGCCACGGGAACTCCTCGGGACAGGGCGGGGGCGCACGTCGTCGGGCGCCCCCACCAGGGAACTACTTGGTCAGGCCGGGGTACAGGGGGTGCTTGTGCGCGAGGGCGGTGACCCGGGCCTTGAGGGCTTCGACGTCGTAGGACGGCTTGAGGGTCTGCGCGATGACGTCGGCGACCTCGGCGAAGTCCTCGGCGGTGAAGCCGCGGGTGGCGAGGGCGGGGGTGCCGATGCGCAGACCGGAGGTCACCATCGGCGGACGCGGGTCGTCGGGGACGGCGTTGCGGTTGACGGTGATGCCGACCTCGTGGAGGCGGTCCTCGGCCTGCTGTCCGTCCAGCTCGGAGTCGCGCAGGTCGACCAGGATCAGGTGGACGTCGGTGCCGCCGGACAGCACGTTGACGCCGGCTTCGCGGGCGTCGGGCGCGGTGAGGCGGTCGGCGAGGATCTTGGCGCCCTCGACCGTGCGGCGCTGGCGCTCCTTGAAGTCCTCGCCCGCGGCGACCTTGAAGGAGACGGCCTTGGCGGCGATCACGTGTTCCAGGGGGCCGCCCTGGAAGCCAGGGAAGACGGAGGAGTTCAGCTTCTTCGCGAACTCCTTCTTCGCGAGGATGATGCCGCCGCGGGGTCCGCCGAGGGTCTTGTGAGTGGTGGAGGTGACCACATCGGCGTACGGGACCGGGTTCGGGTGCAGCCCGGCCGCGACGAGGCCCGCGAAGTGCGCCATGTCGACCCACAGGAACGCCCCGACCTCGTCGGCGATCCGGCGGAACTCGGCGAAGTCCAGCTGGCGCGGGTAGGCGGACCAGCCGGCGATGACGACCTTGGGGCGGTGCTCCTTGGCGAGGCGTTCGACCTCGGCCATGTCGACCAGGCCGGCGCCGTCGACGTGGTAGGCGACCACGTCGAACTGCTTGCCGGAGAAGTTGAGCCGCATGCCGTGGGTGAGGTGGCCGCCGTGGGCGAGGTCCAGGCCGAGGATGGTGTCGCCGGGCTGGGCCAGGGCGAACAGGGCGGCCTGGTTGGCGGAGGCGCCGGAGTGCGGCTGGACGTTGGCGTACTCGGCGCCGAACAGGTCCTTGACCCGGTCGATGGCGATCTGCTCGGCGACGTCGACGTGCTCGCAGCCGCCGTAGTAGCGGCGGCCGGGGTAGCCCTCGGCGTACTTGTTGGTGAGGACCGAGCCCTG
>NZ_JBEPBI010000519.1:0-2169 GCF_040299045.1 Streptomyces sp. NPDC001027 | reverse complement strand
GGCGATGGTGCCGTCGGGGCGGTGGTGGAACCACTCGGGGTGTTTGTGGACCCAGGGGTGGTCGGGGGAGCACTGCAGGGCGAAGTCGAGGGCGATCTCCAGGTCCAGGGCGCGGGCCTGCTCGACGAACCAGGCGAAGTCCTCCAGGGTGCCCAGCGCGGGGTGGACGGCGTCGTGGCCGCCTTCGGGGGAGCCGATCGCCCAGGGCACGCCGACGTCGTCGGGCCGGGGGTCGAGGGTGTTGTTGCGGCCCTTGCGGAAGGTGGCGCCGATGGGGTGGATCGGGGGGAGGTAGACGACGTCGAAGCCCATCGCGGCGATCGCGGGGAGTCTGCGGGCGGCGGTGCGGAAGGTGCCGTGCGGCTGTTGCGGGGTGCCCTCGGAGCGGGGGAAGAACTCGTACCAGGAGCCGTACAGGGCGCGTTCGCGTTCCACCAGCAGCGGCAGCGGCTCCGACGCGGTCACCAGCTCCCGCAGCGGAGACCGCGCCAGCACGGCGTCCACCTCCGGCGTCAACGCCGCGGCGTAGCGCTCGGCCACCGAGGTCGTGTCGTCGAGGAGCCTCTTCGCCGTCTCCCGCAGCAGGGCGCGCTGCGGGCCGCGCGGCGCGCGGGCGGCGGCCTTCTCGTGGAGCAGGCCGCCCTCCTCGAGGACCAGTCCCGGGTCGATCCCCGCCGGGATCTTGATCTCGGCGGCGCGGCGCCAGGTGGCGATCGGGTCGCTCCAGGCCTCTACGGCGAAGGTCCAGCGGCCCATGGCCTCCAGCGTCACGTCCGCGCCCCAGCGGTCGCTGCCGGGGGCGAGCTCCCGCATCGGCGTCCAGGGCCCGCGGCCGCCCTCCGGGCTCTTGAGGACCACGTTGGCGCCGATGACGTCGTGACCCTCGCGGAACACCGTCGCGGAGATCCGCACCGTCTCACCGACCACGGCTTTCGCCGGCCGTCTCCCGCACTCCACACGCGGTTCGACGTCCCGCACCGGGATCCGGCCGATCGCCCTGGTGGACTTCACCTCTGTACCTCCGCTGACTGAAAATTGCTTCGTTCGCCCGGTGTTGGGCGAGGGAACTGCTCCGCCGCGGGCGGCTATGTCTCCGCGGGCAGGCAGGGCAGGGGGCGCGTCACGGTGAGCCGTGCGGCGCCGTTCCTCAGGCTCGTGCCCCGGCGCTCGCGGTGGCGGGCGGCCGTGCCGGCGCGCAGATACTGCTCCGCGGCGTCCGCGGCCTCCCTGGCGCACCGCTTGCCCATCAGCACGCACAGCGTGTACCCGCAGTCCTCGAAGGCGGCCCGCGCGGTGCGGTCCTCGGGGTGCGCGAGCATGGCCCGCTCCCAGGACCGGAAACTGCGCAGGGTTCTGGCGACTTCGGTCTTCGCTGGTTGCAGCATCGCGCTGTTCACCTTCCGGGAGTTCACGAGGTACGCCGCTCGAGACGAGCGGGTCGGCCCTTTCCGCAGAGGTGCGAAAACGTCCAACCTCCCGAGGCCTTCACTTATGGTGCACGGCGCATCACCCAACGTCCTGTTGGATCTTGATTGTGGTGCGCTCGTGTTGCACGAATGGCGTAGCAACCCCACTGTGGTTGTGACTCTGAAGCGATTACCGCTCACGCTTCGTGTCCACGGCCCGTCCGTCGGGCCGACCGAAAGCGGAGCCTCGCCGGTGAGGAGCGAACGAGATGAAGACCGCAGTCCCCTGCTACTACCACCTCGATGTGGACGTCAGCCCGGAACGCGTAGGACAGGTCGGGCGCATCCTGGCCGCGCACCTGAACCACTGGGACCTCCAGACGCTCGTAGAGCCGGTCTGCCGCGGCGCCGGGATGCTGCTCGAGGCCATCGACGAGCACGCCACCGACAAGCACACCTCGATCGAGATGTGGTGGAACGGCCAGCATCTGATCACCGCCCTCGGGGGCGACGACCGCCATCTGCGCCCCGACCGGCACCTGCGGGCCTGCCTGGAGCGCATCGCCGCCATGAGCGACGGCTGGGGGTGCTGCTCCACCGACGTCGGCGGCAAGGTCATCTGGTTCTCCCAGCGGGCCCGCTCGGGCGAGCGCAAGCCGCTGGTGCCGACCGCGCCGGCGCCGAACCTGCGCGAGGGGCGCAAGGTGCCCCGCGCGCTGCAGGTGGCCGTCGTCGCCCCGGCCGCCGAGGAACCGCGCGTGCC
>NZ_JBEPBI010000518.1:0-2170 GCF_040299045.1 Streptomyces sp. NPDC001027 | reverse complement strand
CGGGCGTGAGGCGCCAGTATCCATACGGGTTGTAGAAGAAGTCGTCTTCCTCATAGCGCTCACATTCCATACGGTTCATGATCCAGCGCGGTGAGTCCAGAGACAGACGGAATCCTTCGCCGTCCCGGACCCCGCGTGTCGGCTGCTCGGTCAGCAGGTAGTACCTGGCGGTGTCCATGGTCGTCATCCACTCAGCCCACTGCTCCGGAGCCGCAGCGGGACCGGGCACGAGTTCGATGTCGGCCTCGCCCAGAAGATGCATGCCGCAGCTGTAGAACACATCCTCATCGATCAGCGCTGGCACCACCCACGCGTGATCAAGGGCGCCTGCCAGGTCGTGGTCGTTCTCGGCAGTCGCCGCCCGGTCCGCGAGGGTCAGCCACCGCTCGCGACCGCAGGCCACTCCGCTGGATTCGTTCTTCACCGCGGTGGCGCCGTGGGCCAGCAGAGCGGCGGTGACGGCCAGGGCCTGCCGGGACACCTCCACGGCACTGGACTGGGAGATCGGCGGAGACAGCACATACGCAACCGAGTCATGCGCGTCCACCGCGGCCCAGTCGTCATCGCCGAACTCGTCGTCGCGGGTGGGCCGACGGGCATCCAGCGAGGCGCCGAAGGCCTCACGCATCCGAGGGTCCGGATACTGCTGCAACTCATCGACTATGAAGTCTTCCGCGCCGGCCGCTTCGACCACCCGGTTGAGTACATCGGGATCCAGGCCCACTCCGACCGCGCAGAGCACGTGCCTCGGCATTACACCCGACTCGGGGACGACGAAGCGGGAATCGTTCATGACAGTTCCTTGCCACACCTTGTTCACTGCCGCATCATCGCAGGCATCCGCTGCTGACTGGCAGGAACGGCTGGAGGCGCTCCCACTCGGCATCTGCCAAATCGCCCCGCCCCATGTCCGGGACCTCGCCCTCGTCTCTCTCTTCAGGCTCGGGCGGCTGGTCGTAGACGCTCAACAGCCCCTCAGTCCGCTGGTTGTTGATGGTCTGTCGGTCGTACAGCCACGTCGGGTACAGGGACAGCAGGAGCTCGACGCCGTTACCGGTCCGCGGGTCGGCGACGTCGGGGTCGGCGCCTGCGCACAGCCGCGTGGACAGCGCCGAGTGCCGCAGGTCGTACGGGCGCTTGGCGAGCGGGGTACCGGAGAGGGCGGGTGCCAGCGCCAGCGTACGAGCTTCGCAACGGACCTGAGGGGGATGCCCCGCAGGCCAACGGGAAGGTCGACGCTTCAAGCGCACTGTGCTCGATACGTCCCCCACCTACGGCCTGATGGCCACGCCGTAGGGATCAGTCGTGCGGCGCTACGGAGACCGCAGACGGGGAAATCTTTGCTCCTTCTTGAGGATATTCGGGAACCAGCTGAGCCCGAATGCCATTACGCGCGTATCCATGTTCGTCCGCTCCGGCGGGATCTTGAGTGACCCGACAGACTCCCTGATCGTGCAGGAGGAACAGTGCAGCTTTCACGCAACATGCTGGGCACTCTCGTGGTGGGCGGCGCGTTGACCCTGACGGTGAGCGCCCTCGCCTACCCGTCGATGCTGGGGCTGGACACCGTTTCGACCTCAGGCGACCGGCTCATCGCCAACACTCAGTGGGGGCCGTTCACCGAGAGTGACCGAGCCTTCGTGGTCGCGGTGCGCGCGGCCGGCCTGTGGGAACACCCGGTCGGGCAGATCGGGCTGCAAAAGGGTCAGAGCAAAGGGGTTCTGACCGCCAGCCAGCACTTGATCGACGGGCACGCGGCGCTGGACGAGACGTGTCGCAAGATCGCGCCGATGCTGAACGTCGTCCTGCCCAACATCGCCAGTCCACAGCAGCAGGGCTTCGTCGCCACGCTTCAGACCGCCCAGGGCAAGCAGTTCGACGTCGATTTCGCCAACATCCTGCGCATGACGCACGGCTCGATCTTCAACACTGTGGCGAAGGTGCGCTCGACGACTAAGAACACGCTGGTCCGCGCTCTGGCCGACCAGGCCAACGACACCGTTTTGGATCACATCACGGTCATGGAGAAGACTGGCCTCGTTGACTTCGACACCACGCTGTTCACTCAGACCACGCCGCCGAAGTTGCCCAAGTCGGAGATGACCCCGCCGGTTCCCCCCGTCGGCCAGCCGTTGGTCGTCCTGGCTCCGCCGCCGAACGCCACCTCCAC
>NZ_JBEPBI010000517.1:0-2174 GCF_040299045.1 Streptomyces sp. NPDC001027 | reverse complement strand
GAGTTGTCGCCGTAGTTGCCGCGGTAGGCGTCCTGGATCCAGCCCCAGCCGCCGTTCGCGTCCAGGCCGTCGCCGACGTCCTGGTAGATCTTCCAGGAGACGCCCGCCCGTTCGAGGCGCTCGGGGTACGTCGTCCAGCTGTAGCCCGCCTCGTCGTTGCCGAGGACCGGGCCGCCGCCCTTGCCGTCGTTTCCCGTGTGGCCGGTCCACAGGTAGTAGCGGTTGGGGTCGGTGGAGCCGATGAACGAGCAGTGGTAGGCGTCGCAGACGGTGAAGGCGTCGGCGAGCGCGTAGTGGAACGGGATGTCCTTGCGCGTCAGGTACGCCATCGTCGTCGCGCTCTTGGCGGGCGCCCACCGGTCGTAGCGGCCGTCGGCGAAGGCGGCATGGCCGTCGTTCCAGCCGTGCGGGAGGTCCTGGACGAAGGCGAGGCCCAGGTCGTCGGCGTCGGGGCGGAACGGCAGCACGTCCTTGCCTGCGGCGTCCGCCTGGTGCCAGACCGAGCGGCCGTTCGCGAGGGTGACCGGCCGCGGGTCGCCGAAGCCGCGGACGCCGCGGAGCGAGCCGAAGTAGTGGTCGAAGGAGCGGTTCTCCTGCATCAGGACGACGATGTGCTCCACGTCCTCGATCGACCCCGTGCGGTGGTGCGCGGGCAGGGCCGCGGCACGCTCGACGCTGCCGGACAGGGCGGTGAACGCCGTGGTGGCGCCCGTGAGTTGGAGGAAGCGGCGCCGGTTGACTTCGGACATGGGAGAGGCACCTCTCGTACGCAAGGACGGGACCGGCCGGTGGGGACACAAGCGCGCCTACGGAGTGTGGCAAGTGCGTCGAACGTCAGGGAAGGGCCGGATGACGCCGATGTGAAGGTCCGCGGTACGCGCGGCGAGCCACGGCACGGGAGAGCGCCGGCCGTCCGCCCGGGCAGGGGCGGCGCTTGCGTGCGGCGGACGCCCGCCTCCGCCCGGGACCAGCAGCAGAAGGTCCCCAGGACGGCTGTCCTGGGGACCTGGCCGGGGCCGACGGAGGCCGGTCATGTCGTGCCCGCATTGCTGTGCCGGGTCAGCCCTTGCGTCGCCCGATCTCCTCGCTCACGGCGGGCAGGACGGTGTGGAGGTCGCCCACGACGCCGAAGTCGACGAGGTCGAAGATCGGAGCCTCCGCGTCCTTGTTCACCGCGACGACGACCCTGGAGGTCTGCATTCCGGCGCGGTGCTGGATGGCGCCGGAGATCCCGGCGGCGATGTAGAGATGGGGGGAGACGGTCTTCCCGGTCTGGCCGATCTGGTGGCTGTGCGGCTTCCAGCCCGAGTCGACCGCGGCCCGCGAGGCGCCCACGGCCGCGCCGAGCACGTCGGCGAGGCCCTCGACCGGATCGAAGTCGCCGCCGGTGCCGCGGCCGCCGGCGACCACGATCGCGGCCTCGGCCAGTTCGGGGCGTCCGGTGGCGGCGCGAGGCCGGGAGGCCACGATCCGGGCGGCCCGGGCGGCCTCGGACACGGTGACGGCCACCTCCTCGACCTGGCCGGCGCCGTAGGCCTCCACCGGCGCCGTGGAGTTGGGCTTGACGGTGATGATCGGGGTGCCCCGGGTGACCCTGGCCCGGACCGTGAAACTGCCGGCGAACACCGACTGGGTGGTCACCGGGCCGTCGTCCGAGGCCTCGACGTCGACGGCGTCGGTGATCAGCCCGGAGCCGGTTCTGATCGCGAGCCGGCCGGCGACCTCCTTGCCCTCGGCGGACGAGGCGATCAGCACGGCGCCCAGGGCGCCGGACTGCGAGGCCTTCTCCATGAGTTGCTGGAGCGCTTCCGCCTTCGGCGCCGCCAGGTAGCCCTTCAGGCCCTCGTCGTCGACGACGTACACCCGCTGTGCGCCGTACCTGCTGACGGCGTCGGCGACCTCCGCCGCTTTGGCCTTCGGACCGATGAACACCGCCGACGGCTCGCCCACGCGCGCCGCGAGCGTGAGCATCTCGTACGTCGGCTTCTTGATCGCCACACCCTCGGGAACGTCGGCGTGGTCGACGACCACCAGGATCTCGGACATGGAATCGCTCTCCGCAATCTACGGTCGGATGACTCGGACGGACTTGCCCAGTGCGGTGCCGGAAAGGCGAGGGGGTGAACCTCTCCGGTCACGGCCCTAGAGGAACTTCTGGGCGGCGAGGAAGTCGG
>NZ_JBEPBI010000516.1:0-2203 GCF_040299045.1 Streptomyces sp. NPDC001027 | reverse complement strand
AGAAGATCGTGACCGCTCTGGAAGCAACGTCGTCCGGAGAGCAGGAGGGAGAGCTCAATCCCAAGCGCTGGATCGCGTTGACCGTGATCCTCGTGAATCCGCGTGATGGCCGAAACCACACGCCGAACCGCACACCGGGAGAGCACGCCGATGGCCACCACAGAACACCCGCCGCCGAGCCGTCTGCGGACGTGGATGCTCGAGGGCCTGTCCGACATGGGCAAGTCCGGCGGTCACGCGGGCCCGCACGCCGCGCCCGAGGCCCCGCACAAGGGTCAGCCCTGGTACCGGGTGATGTGCCTGACCGGCGTCGACTACTTCTCCACGCTCGGCTACCAGCCCGGGATCGCCGCCCTGGCGGCCGGCCTGCTCTCCCCCATCGCGACGATCGTCCTCGTCCTGGTCACCCTGGCAGGCGCCCTCCCGGTCTACCGCCGGGTGGCGGAGGAGAGTCCGCACGGCGAGGGCTCGATCTCGATGCTCGAGCGGCTGCTGTCCTTCTGGCAGGGCAAGCTCTTCGTCCTGACCCTGCTGGGCTTCGCCGCCACCGATTTCCTGATCACCATCACTCTTTCGGCGGCCGACGCCTCGACCCATCTCGTCGAGAACCCGCATCTGACCAGCACGCTGCACGACAAGCAGCTGCTGATCACCCTGATCCTGGTCGCCCTGCTCGGAGCAGTGTTCCTCAAGGGCTTCCTGGAGGCGATCGGCGTCGCGGTGGCCCTGGTGGGCGTCTACCTCGCGCTGAACGTCGTGGTCGTGATCGTCGGCATGTGGCACGTAGCCACAGCCGGTCATGTGATCACCGACTGGGCCGACGCGCTCACCGCCGAGCACGGCAACGTCTTCGTCATGGTCGGCGTGGCGCTGCTGGTCTTCCCCAAGCTGGCGCTGGGCCTGTCCGGCTTCGAGACCGGCGTCGCGGTCATGCCCCATGTGAAGGGCGACGACGGCGACACGGAGGAACGCCCGCAGGGACGGATCCGCGACACCAAGAAACTGCTGACGACCGCCGCGCTCATCATGAGCGTCTTCCTGATCGCCACCAGCTTCATCACCACCCTCCTCATCCCGGAGAAGGACTTCGAGTCCGGAGGCCCGGCCAACGGGCGCGCCCTCGCCTACCTCGCCCACGAATACCTGGGCAACACGTTCGGCACGGTGTACGACCTGTCGACGATCGCGATCCTGTGGTTCGCGGGCGCCTCGGCCATGGCCGGGCTGCTGAACCTGATGCCGCGCTACCTGCCCCGCTACGGGATGGCCCCGCACTGGGCGCGGGCCGTCCGACCGATGGTCATCGTGTTCACCCTCATCGGCTTCCTCGTCACGTGGATCTTCGACGCGGACGTCGACGCTCAGGGCGGGGCGTACGCCACCGGTGTGCTGGTACTCATCAGCTCGGCGGCGATCGCGGTGACCATCGCCGCCCGCAAGGCCGGGCAGCGGGGCTGGACGATCGGCTTCGCCGTCATCTCGGCGGTGTTCCTGTACGTCACCGTCGCGAACGTCATCGAGCGCCCCGACGGCGTCAAGATCGGCGCCTGCTTCATCGCGGGCATCATCCTCGTCTCGCTGCTCTCCAGGCTGGCCCGAGCCTTCGAGCTCCGCGTGACAAGCGTGACCCTGGACGACATGGCGGAACGATTCATCCGGGACATGGCCAGCCGGAAGATACGGTTCATCGCCAACGAGCCGGACCAGCGCGACAACGCCGAGTACCGCGACAAGATCGAGCAGATCCGGGCCGACAACGACATGCCGGAGCAGGAGGACTTCGTCTTCGTCGAGGTGACGGTGACCGACCCCTCCGAGTTCGAGTCGGGCCTGACGGTACGCGGCGAGGTCCTGCACCACCGCTACCGCGTGCTGACCCTGGAGTCCTCCTCCGTCTCCAACGCGCTCGCCGCCCTGCTCCTGCACGTCCGCGACCGCACGGGCTGCGTCCCGCACATCTACTTCGAGTGGACCGAGGGGGGTCCGTTCGCCAACTTCCTGCGCTTCTTCCTCTTCGGCCAGGGCGAGGTCGCCCCCGTCACCCGCGAGGTTCTGCGCGAGGCCGAGCCGGACCGCGCCCGCCGTCCGCGCGTCCACACCGGCTGACCCCGCGGGCCACCGACGCCACGGGACCGGTTACGGGACCGGCCGCGGCAGGGCCACGGGACGGGCCGCGGGACCGGTTGGTTCCGGTCCCGCGGTG
>NZ_JBEPBI010000515.1:0-2249 GCF_040299045.1 Streptomyces sp. NPDC001027 | reverse complement strand
CGCCGTACGCCGCGGACGACCGCCGGGCCGCCGGCAGGGCGAACACCCGGCCGCCGGACGTGGTCGCGGACGGATCGGGGCTCGCCGGGGCCGCGGCGAGGGCGCCGCCGAGGCGCCGGCGCTGCACCGCGCGCATGCGCGCGATCAACTCCCGCACGAGGAACGGCTTGACGAGGTAGTCGTCGGCGCCGAGTTCGAGGCCGACGACCTTGTCGGTCTCGCTGTCCCGCGCGCTGATCATGATGAGCGCGACGTCGCTGTGGGTCCGCAGCCGTCGGCAGACGTCGAGGCCGTCGATGTCCGGCAGGCCGAGGTCCAGCAGGACCATGTCCGAGGCCGGCGCCGTGCGCAGCCCGTCGCTCCCGTCGGTCGCCCAGTCCACGGTGTACCCGTAGCGGGTCAGGCCGCGCCGCAGGGGCTCGGCGATGGTCGGGTCGTCCTCGATGAGAAGTACGCGCATGTCCGTTCCTGATGAGTCGTCGGTCGATCGGTGCGGCCGCCCGTCGGCGAGCGAGGGCGTGGGGGGTGGCCCGACGACGTGAGCGTGCGCGTCAGGTGCGGGAGATGCCGGGGAGAGGGGCGGACGCCGGGACCGGGGAAAGGCGTCGTCGCCGTGCGTCGTGCGTGCGCATCCGTGCTGTGAGGCCGCGGGCGCCGATGGGGTGGGGGCGCGGAGGGCGGGGCGTCGAGGGCCGAGGCACCGCGCACCGGGGTGGGGGAGTGCGGTCGGTGCGGGGGCGGACCGGGCCCGGCGCGGGATAACTCAGATGTGCAACGCGGGGAAGACCAGTGCCTCCAGGTTCCGCCTGAACTCGGTCTCGGTCATCGCCTCGTCGCTCAACAGCGGGCGGGCGATGACGAGGCTGCACAGCAGCTGCGGGACCATGTCCAGCGCCGGGCAGTCCGGAGCGACTTCGCCCCGGTCGACGCCGCGTTGGAGGATGGCGTGGAGATCGTCGAGGGCCGGGTGGAGCATCACCTCTCTCAGGGTGCGGCGGAGTTCCGGGTGGTCGTAGATCGCGCGGCCGACGCCGAGCTGCAGCGCCACGTCGCCCGCGACCGCCCTGTGTCCGGTCAGGGCGGCCAGCGCGTCGAGGTCGCCGCGCAGCGAGCCGGTGTCGATCGTGTCGATCCTCATCGGCCGGTGGAACTGCAGGGCCGCGACGACCAGTTGCGGCTTGCCTCCCCACTGGCGGTAGAGCGTGGCCTTGCTGAACCGGGCGCGGGCGGCCACCGCGTCCATCGAGAGCGCGTCATAGCCGACCTCGCGCAACAGGCCGAGCACGGCGCCGTGGAGCTGGGCCGCGCGCAGCGGGGTGAAGCGGCTGCGGCGGGCGGCGGTCGGCTGCTCGGACACGGCGCGTTCCCCCCTCGAGCGAAACGAAGTCGTTCTCTCCGGACGGGGATCAGCGTAGTCACGACGCCGAGGAAACGACATCGTTCCCTTTGTGATGTGGGTCACGAAGAATGCCGGTCGTGCCGGTACGGCCTCACCAGCCCGTCAGCAGCAGATGGTTGATGAGGAGCGCGAGCACCGCCTGGGCGGCGAGCCACGGGCGGGGCCGGGGCAGGAGGGCGCACGCGGCGAGCAGCCACTGGGCGAACGGCAGCCAGATGCGCTCGGTCTCCGCCTTGCTCATCCCGGACAGGTCGGCGATCAGCAGCGCGGCCGACACGGCGGCGACCAGCAGGGCGAGACGGGAATCGGGGGAGGCGCCCCGCACGTCCACGAGCCGCGCCGGGGACCGGGGGAAGGCGCCTGCGGCGCGTCGAGCGGCGGCCACCGTGGCCGGACCCACGATGAGGACCGTGCAGGCGAGGTTGGCCCACACCCAGTAGCCGTAGGGCCGGACGCCGCCGGCCCCCTGGTGGTAGCGGTCGACCAGCAGCCGGTACGCCTCCCACCAGTCGAACCCCGCCAGGGTGAAGGCGAGCGGGACGACGAGGGCTCCGGCGAGGGCGTACGGCAGCGGACGCAGTCGATCCGGCCCGCCGAGCAGCAGGACGGCGGCCGCGATCACGACGAACAGAGTGAGGCCGTAGGAGAGGTAACAGGTCAGCCCGAAGAGCAGTCCCGCCGCGACACCGGCCGCGCGCGGCCGGTGTCCGGTGACCGCGAGGGCGAGGAACGCGATCGTCCAGGCGGCGACCGCCGCGAAGTAGCCGTCGGCGGAGGCGCCCGTCCACACCGCGGCCGGCGCCATCGCCAGGAACGGCGCCGCCCGGCGGGCGTGGCCCTCGCCCACGAG
>NZ_JBEPBI010000514.1:0-2271 GCF_040299045.1 Streptomyces sp. NPDC001027 | reverse complement strand
AGCAGTCGCTGCTGCGGGTCCATCGCCGTCGCCTCGCGCGGCGAGATCCCGAAGAAGGCCGCGTCGAACTCGGCGGCGTCGTCGAGGAATCCGCTCTCCCGGACGTAGCTGGCGCCGAGGCGGTCGGGGTCGGCGTCGTAGAGGGCGTCGAGGTCCCAGCCGCGGTCGGTGGGCAGCGGGGACATGACGTCCATGCCGTCGGCCACGAGACGCCAGAGATCCTCGGGGGCGCGGACGCCGCCCGGGAAGCGGCACCCCATCGACACGATCGCGATCGGCTCGTCGGCGGCCGTCGGAGCGACCGCGCCCGCCGAGTCCGTGGCGGGTTGCGCGTCCGCGCGCCCGCCGCCGAAGGCCAGTTCGTCGATGCAGTCGGCGAGTGCGGAGATGCTGGGGTGGTCGAAGACGACGGTGGTGGGCAGCTTCAGGCCGGTGGCACGGTGCAGACGGTCGCGCAGCGTCACGGCGGTGAGGGAGTCGAAGCCGAGCTCCTTGAAGGCCGCGTCGACGCTGACCGCTGCCGCGTCCGCGTGCCCCAGCGCCGTGGCCACATGGGTGCCGATCAGGGCGCGCAGTGCGGCGGTCCGCCGCTCGGGCTGGAGATCGGCCATCTCACGCAGCACGGCGGAGACGTCGTCGCCCTGGGCGGCCCCGGCCGACGTTTCCGTCGTCTCGACACCGGCAGGAGTGAGTTCCGAGAGGAGGGCACTGCCGCGTACGGACGTGAAGACCTCGGCGAACCGGCGCCAGTCGACGTCGGCGACCGCGACGACGGTGTCCTCGTGGTCGAGGGCTTGCTGAAGGCCGGTGATCGCGGCTCCCGGCTCGATGACGGGGACGCCGCGACGGCGCAGGTCGTGCTGGACGGACTCGGCGATCATGCCGCCGCCGGCCCAGGGACCCCAGGCCACGCTGAGCACGGGCGCGCCGTCGGCGCGTCGGCGTTCGGCACGGGCGTCGAGGATCGCGTTCGCGGCGCCGTAGGCGGCGTGGTCGGCGACCCCCCAGGTGCCGGAGATCGAGGAGAAGTAGACGACCGCGTCGAGTTCGGCCGTGTCCAGGACCTCGTCGAGGTGGGCGGCGCCGAGGACCTTGCCGGACAGCGTCGCGGCGAGGTCGTCGACGTCGGTCTCCGTGATCGGGCCGAGGACGCTGACGCCGGCCGCGTGGACAACGGAGCGCACCGGACTGCCGCTCGCGGCAAGTCCGTCGACCAGGTCGGCGAGCGCTTGGCGGTCCGCGGTGTCACAGGCGGCGACGGTGATCCGGGCGCCACGATGCGCGCATTCGTCCCGCAGGCCGGCGATGAGCGAGTCGTCGCCACGGCGACCGGTCAGCACGAGGTGTTCAGCCCCGCGGGCGGCCAGCCAGCGGGCGACATGGGCGCCGAGCGCGCCGGTTCCCCCGGTGACGAGGACGGTGCCGCGCGGGCGCCAGTCACGCGGCGCCGGCTTGCCTCGGGTGGCGGCGTGGACGAGTCGGCGGCCGTACGTCCTGCCGTCGCGGACGGCCACCTGGTCCTCCGCGACGCCTGCGGTGACGGCGTCCAGCAGCAGCCCCGCGAGGCCGTTCGCCCCGGCCTGCGGCAGGTCGACGAGTCCGCCCCAGCGCTTGGGGTGTTCCAGGGCGGCGGTCCGGCCGAGGCCCCAGACGCCGGCCTGTTCGGGCGCCGTCGGCCCGTCGTCGTCGCCGACGCCCACGGCGCCCCGGGTCACACACCACAGCGGTGCGTCGATGTCCACGTCGCCGAGTGCCTGCAGAAGAGTGAGGGTGCCGGACAGCCCGAGCGGTACCGCCGGCTGCCGGGGGTGCGGCCGCTCGTCGAGCGCCAGCAGCGACAGCACTCCGGCGAACACGTCGGCGGTGTCCAGCAGTTCCCCGAGCGCCGCGCGGTCCAGCCGGGCGGCGTCGACAGCGGCGACGACAGCGCGAGCTCCGCGCGCTTCCAGTTCCGCTCTCAGGTCGGTGATCAGCTCGTCGTCTTGCCTCGACTCGGGGGCGACGATCAGCCAGGTCCCTCCGGTGGCGACGGGGGCGGTCGCGGTCAGCGGCCTCCACTCCACCCGGTGCCGCCATCCGTCGGCCAGTCCTCGCTCGCGGTGTGCGGTGCGCCAGGCGGCGAGAGCCGGCACGACGCTCTCCAACCCCTCCTGCACACCGAGCGTGCCCGCCAGCTCTTCGAGGTCGCCTTCCTCGACGGTCCGCCAGAACTCCTCCTCCACCGGATCCGCGCCCACCGCCGGCTTCGGCGCCTCCAGCCAGTAGCGGTCG
>NZ_JBEPBI010000513.1:0-2272 GCF_040299045.1 Streptomyces sp. NPDC001027 | reverse complement strand
CGGCGCGAGCGGCGAGCGGGCGGACCTCGCGGCGCTGCTCCCCCTGATGGCCTGAGCGCACGACGGAACCGACCGGTCCGTCGCACACCGACCGGTGCGCCAGTCAGTACTACTCGTCGGCCGCCCCGAACGACGGCGTGCCGGGCAACGCCGTCGACTCCGCCGATCCCGCCACCTGGCGGTGGACCGATGCCTGGTTCGACCAGAACGCGGGCGCCCCGCCGGCCGGCCGTCTGCAGCACTTCGTGATCGACACGAGCCGCGACGGTCGGGGCGCCTGGAGCCCGACACCGGGCAAGTGCAGCGGGGAGCACGCGCAACACCGGTGGCACGATCGACTCCGAGTACGGCATCGTCGACCCGCCCGCCGGCGCCTGGTGGCCCGACCAGGCCCATGCGCCGGCCCGCCCCGCCCCGGCCGGTCGCGGGGCGGTCCGCTCAGGTGGCGGGACGCGGCTCGTCCTCCAGTTTCTCGAAGAAGAACTCGTGTTTGAGGAAGGAGACGTCGTACTCGTGACCGGCCTGGGGCGGCAGCAGCTGGGAGGCCTGGAAAAGGCGCCATCCGTCGCACATCGCGGCGAGCCCGGTGGCGTAGGGCGGCTCGTCGCCGTCGCCGGTCGTGGGGCGGGTCCGGCCGGTCCCGTCGTACCGGGACCAGCCGACGACGTCGGAGTCCAGCGCCGAGGTGGCGAGATAAAGGACCATGACCTGCTGCCTCATGCCCGGCTCCCCTGGGTCGGCCTGTTGGTGACGCGGGTGACCCAGTGCTCGACGTCGAACAGGTCGTCGCCGGTCAGGGCTCGCCACAGCAGGATGCGGTTGTGTATCTCCAGTCGGGCGGTGGCCTGCTCGTACCAGGGGAAGCCGACGGAGAGTTCCGCGGCGACGGCCGGGGCGTGCAGATCGGAGGTGTCCCAGAGGCGCACCTGCGGCACGGTCGGATTGAGTCGGAGCTTGTACATGTGACGGCGGTGCTCGGTGTCGTTGCGGCGCCCGCTGTGCCAGATGCCGTGGTGCAGCAGGACGACCGTCCCCGCAGGGCAGGTCAGACGCGTCTGCCCCCGGAGGTTCTGGACACGTCCGATGTCCGTCTCGTTGATCCTGCGCAGATGGCTTCCCGGCACGCTCAGGGTGCCGCCCATCGCGGCGGTCACCTCGTGCGGGTAGTACATGAGCTGGATGTCGAACGCGTCCGGCCGTACGTCGATGATCGCGTCCGCGTGGAGGTCCTGCGCGTGTCCCTCGTGCGGCTCGCGGACGTGCACGGCGTGGTGGTCGACGGTCGGTCCCGGGCCGACCAGGCTCTCCACCGCGCCGGCGACGACCGGCAGGGCGAGCAGCTCGTGGACGAAGACGTCCCGGGCGAAGGCCTCGCTCAGCGGGGTGCCGTAGGGCACCTGCGGCAGGCCCTCGTCCAGGGCCGCGACGGCCCGCTCGTTGATCTCCTGCGGCACCGCCCCGTCCAGACGCAGGAATCCCTGCGCGACGAAGCGGGCCACCTGAACCGAAGTCAGGAGGTGCTTGCTGGTTGACATGCGACGAACCTATGCGCCCGGTACGGCTGGGTCGTGGGCTGAATTCGTCCACTACTGGTAATTTTCCATCCTCATGAGGACCACGACGCTCTGGCTGGACGAGCCGCCCACCGTGGTGGGCGCCGGCATCGGGGTGCACGGCGTCTCCACCGCGCACGACGTCTTCCGCCTGCCCGACCTGTGGCAGCTGCACCTCTACCACTACGAGGGCTCCCTGTCGCTCGGGCAGTCCGTCCACGCCATACGTCCCGGCCACGTCAGCCTCGTGCCGCCGAACACGGAGGTGCACTTCCACTACCGGGGCAGGTCGGAGCATCTCTACGTCCATCTGCGGCTGCGGGAGAGCGGATCGGCGCGGGCGGTCCCGGTGATGCAGGACGCGGCGGCCGAGAGCGCGCGCCTGGCCGATCTGCTCCGCCGAGCCGTGACGGCCCTGCCGGCCTCGCCCTCGCGGGCCACCGCCGAGGTGTGGGCCGCTCTGTGGCGCATCGCCGAGTTGCCCAGCGGCGAGGGAGAGGGACGCCGCCACCCGTACGTGTCCGCCGCGCAGGCCCACGTCGAGGAGCACCTGGCCGACCCGCTGTCGGTGCCGGACATCGCGCGAGCCGTGGGGATCTCCCACACGCACCTGACGCGCCTGTTCCGTGCCGAGACGGGCCTCATTACGGCCCGAAGTACCTGACGCCCTTCTTCTTGTGGCCGCGCATCACCTGCACGCGCGGGTACTCCTCGTTCAT
>NZ_JBEPBI010000512.1:0-2275 GCF_040299045.1 Streptomyces sp. NPDC001027 | reverse complement strand
AGGAGGAGTTCTGGCGGACCGTCGAGGAAGGCGACCTCGAAGGGCTGGCGGGCACGCTCGGGTTGGACGGGGCCGGTGGTCTGGGCGATGTCCTGTCGGCGTTGTCGGCCTGGCGTCGGGGGCGGCAGGGCCGGGCGAAGCTGGACAGCTGGCGTTACCGGGTGGCGTGGCGGCCCTACCGGCTCGCTGAAGGGGCTGCGCTCGACGGGACCTGGCTCCTCGTCATCCCCGAGGAGCATGTCGGGTCGCCGCTGGCCGCGGCCGTCGCCGACGCCCTGAGCGAGGCGGGCGCGACGACCGTGCCCTTCGCGATGGCCGCCGACGAGCTGGACCGCGCAGGCGTCGCCGCGCGCCTCACGACCGCCATCGCCGGAACCGACGCCGGGACCGACGTCGACTCCGTGAGCGGTGTCGTGTCCCTGCTGGCCCTCGACGAGCGTCTCGCCCCGGATCACTCGGGTGCGACCGTCGGTCTGATGTCCTCGCTGGTTCTGGTCCAGGGCATGCTGGACGCCGGCATCCAGGCCAGGACGTGGTTCCTGACCAGCGAAGCCGTCAGTACCGGTGACGGGGACACGGTCAGCCACCCGATACAGGGCGCGCTCTGGGGATTCGGCCGGGTGGTCGCCCTGGAGCAGCCGCGGCGCTGGGGCGGCCTCGTCGACCTTCCCTCCGTACTCGACTCCGACGTCGCACGCGGCCTGGTCGCCGTCCTCGCCGCAGGAGACGACGAGGACCAGATCGCCCTGCGCGGATCGGCCGCCCACATCCGACGGCTCGTCCGCACCCCTCTGTCCGGCCGAAGCGCGTCGCGTCCCTGGAGCACCAGCGGCGGCGCGCTGATCACCGGCGGCACCGGCGGCCTCGGCGCCCACACGGCCCGACTGCTCGCCCGCAAGGGCGCCGAGCATCTTGTGTTGACGAGCCGTCACGGGAACCAGGCGCCGGGCGCGGAGGCGCTGCGGCAGGAACTGACCGAGCTGGGCTGCCGGGTGACCATCGCCGCGTGCGACGTCGCCGACCGGGAAGCGCTGCACCGTCTCGTCGAGCAGGTGGAGTCCGACGGCCCCGCGATCCGCACCGTCGTGCACACCGCGGGCGTCGGCATGCTCGCCTCCCTCGCCGACACCGACCTCGAGTTCTTCGCCGAGGGCGCCCGCGCCAAGCTGCTCGGGGCCGTCAACCTCGACGAACTCTTCGACCACGACCAGTTGGACGCCTTCGTCCTGTACTCCTCCGTCGCCGGCACCTGGGGCAGCGGCGACCACGGCGCCTACTCGGCCTCCAACGCCTACGTCGACGCCCTCGCCGACCATCGCCGAGCGCGCGGGCTGACCGGTACGTCCCTCGCCTGGGGCATCTGGAGCCCGGAGGGCGGAGGCATGGCCGTCAACGTCGTCCGGGAGCAACTGCGTTGGCGCGGCATCCCGTTCATGGACGCCGAACTCGCCGTCGCAGGCCTGGAGCAGGCACTCGATCACGACGAGACCTTCCTCGCCGTCGCCGACATCGACTGGGAGCGCTTCGTCCCCGTCTTCACCGCCGCGCACTCCCGCCCACTGCTGCACGAGGTCCCCGAGGTGGCGGCCGCGATGCGGGCCGACGAGGCGGTTCTCGACCGCGCCTCGGAACGTGGCGGCGGCCTGCGCGCGGAACTGGCCGGCCAGAGCTCCGCCGAACGCGACCGGACCCTGACCGACGTGGTCCGCACCCAGGTCGCCGCCGTCCTCGGCCACGCGGACGGCAGTGACATCGCCGCCACACGTGCGTTCCGGGAACTCGGCTTCGACTCCCTCACCGCTGTCGAACTGCGCAACCGACTCAACGAGGCGACCGGCCTCACGCTGCCCGCCGCGATCGCCTTCGACCACCCCAATGTCCGTGACCTCGCGCGCCATCTGCGCGGACAGCTCGTCGACGACTCCGCCGAGGAACCCTCCACCACGCTGCCGGCTGTTGCGGCGGCCCGCCCGGCCGGTGAGGACGAACCGATCGCGATCGTCTCCATGGGCTGCCGCTTCCCCGGCGGGGCACACTCACCGGACGACTTCTGGCGGCTCGTCCTCGACGAGACCGACGCCATCTCGTCCCTGCCCGTCGACCGCGGCTGGGACGTGGAGAACCTGTACGACCCCGATCCGGACCGAGCGGGCACCACCTACGCCCGCGACGGCGGATTCCTGCACGACGCGGCCGAGTTCGACGCGGCCTTCTTCGGGATCTCGCCGCGCGAGGCGACGGCGATGGACCCGCAGCAGCGACTGCTGCTGGAGAC
>NZ_JBEPBI010000511.1:0-2276 GCF_040299045.1 Streptomyces sp. NPDC001027 | reverse complement strand
ATCATCTCGACACCACGCGGCAGAGCCAGCCCCACCACCGACTCCGCCCCCACACCCTGACCGATCAGATAGTGCGCCAGCCGGTTCGCCCGCGCCTCCAGCTCCGCATACGACAACCGCTCACCGCCGGCCACGATCGCCACCGCATCCGGCGTCCGCGCCACCTGCGCCTCGAACAGCTCCACCACCGACGAAGCCGCACCCTCCACAGCCGTGGCGTTCCACCCGGTCAGCAGCGTCGCACGCTCAGCGGCCTCGATCACATCGACCGACGCCACCGCAATACCCGGATCGCTCGTCACCGCATCCAGCACCCGGACCCACGCCCCAGCGATCCGCCCCGCCCACACCGGCTCGAACAGATCCGCCGACACCGTCACCGTGCCACGCACACCCACCGGACGACCATCCACGTCGAATTCCTCACCCACGATGACATCGAGGTCGAACTTCGCCGCGGACTCGTGGGCGGTCGGATCCGGCTTGCCGGGCTCGGACTCGGACGATCCGGGATCCGCGGGTGCCGTGCCGGACTGCATACCGGGCAGCTCCAACACCGCGTCCACGGTGTTCTGCTTGGTCAGGACGACCTGGAAGAGCGGGTGGCGGGCCATCGAGCGGGCCGGCGCCAGCTCCTCCACCAACCGCTCGAACGGCACATCCTGATGCGCCAGCGCCGACAGCGTCCGCTCCCGCACCCGGCCCAGCACCTCACGGAAGCTCGGCCACCCCGACAGATCCGTCCGCACCACCAACGTGTTGATGAAGAAACCGACCAGATCATCCAGCGCCTCGTCGGTGCGGCCCGCGTTCGCCGAGCCGATCGGGATGTCCGTTCCCGCGCCGAGCTTGGAGAGCAGCACCGCCAGCGAAGCCTGCAACACCATGAACGGCGTCACACCCTCCGCACGGGCCACCTCCACCAGCCGCTCGTGCACCACCGCCGGAACCTCCACCGGCACCTGATAACCACGATGCGAGCCCACCGCCGGGCGCACCCGGTCGAACGGCAGACCCAACTCCTCCGGAGAGCCGGACAGCGCCTCACGCCAGTAGGCGATCTGGCCGGCCATCACACTCTCGGGGTCGTTCTCGTCCCCGAGGATCTCGCGCTGCCACAGGGTGTAGTCCGCGTACTGCACCGGCAGCGGCGCCCACTCCGGCGCCCGGCCCGCACTGCGCGCCGCATAAGCGATCGACAGATCCCGCGCCAACGGGCCCCTCGACCAGCCGTCGCTGGCCACATGGTGCATCACCACGACCAACGCCCGCAGCTCCGCACCCGCCTCGAACAACCAAGCCCTGACGGGCAGTTCGGACGCCAGGTCGAAGCTGTACGCCACTGCCTCGGCGACCGCTGCGTTCAGCGCCTCGGGTGCGACCTCCTCCACCTGCAGCGCCCATTCCAGGTCCCCGATGTCGAGCATCCGCTGGTAGGGCTCGCCGTCGACCACCGGGAAGACCGTGCGCAGCACCTCGTGCCGTCCGAGCACGTCCAGGAACGCGGCGCCCAGCGCGTCCCGGTCCACATCGCCGGACAGTGGGATCACCGCCGGGACGTTGTAGGCGGCGCTGGGTCCTTCGAGCTGGTTGATGAACCACAGGCGGCGCTGCGCGAACGACAGCGGCACCCGCTCCGGCCGCTCCCCCGCCGTCAACGCCACCCGCGCCCGCTCCACACCCCCGAGCCGAACCGCGAGCCCCGCGACGGTGGGCGCCTCGAACAGCACCCGCAGCGGCACCTCCACACCCAGAACCGACCGCACCCGGCTCACCAGACGCACCGCGAGCAGGGAGTGGCCGCCGAGCCGGAAGAAGTCGTCGTCCACGCCGACACGCTCCAGACCCAGCACCTCGGCGAACACCGCGCAGAGCAGTTCCTCCTGCACGCTCGCCGGGCCCCGGCCTGAGCCGGTGGAGTACACGGGCGCCGGCAAGGCCTTGCGGTCCAGCTTGCCGTTCACCGACAGCGGCAGCGCGTCCAGCACCACCACGGCCGACGGCACCATGTAGTCGGGAAGTCGGGAAGCGGACAACTTCCTTACGGATTCCTGAAGTTGGGCACGCGCGGCGTCGCCGTCCGCAACCACGTAGGCGACCAGCCGCTTGTCGCCGGGGACGTCCTCGCGGGCGATGACCGCCACTTGGGCGACCTGCGGGTGCGAAGCCACCACGTGCTCGACCTCGCCGGGCTCGATCCGGAAGCCACGGATCTTCACCTGGTCGTCGGTACGGCCCGCGAACACCAACTGCCCGTCCACCGTCCACCGCGCCCG
>NZ_JBEPBI010000510.1:0-2279 GCF_040299045.1 Streptomyces sp. NPDC001027 | reverse complement strand
GCGCCGGCGCCGTCCTTGTCGGGGCGGCCGAAGGTCCAGCGGCCCTGGGCGCTGCCGGCCGGCTGCTCGTACCACACGCCCCAGGAGGACTGGCTTGCGCCCGACTGGCCGAAGACCTGCACCGCGTAGGACTTGGTGGTGTCGGAGAACCTGGCCGGGTCCAGCGTGACCCAGGCGGTCGCGGTGAACGAGCCGGTGTCGTCGACGAACGGACCCGTGGCGCCGGCGTAGGCGCTGGTGCCGTTCAGGGTCATCGTCTGCGACGTCGTGACCTCTTCGCCGATGTCCGGGTCGCCGGTGGTGACCTGGGTGAGCGCCGCCCCGTTCAGGGTGAGGTTGCGGCCGAAGCCGCTGGTGTCCTTCACGGTGGCGCCGGTGGCGTTCGCCATGTCGGTGGCGTCCCACTTGGCGACCAGTGCGGGGACCGGGGCGCCGGACGTGCCGTCGCTCAGGTCCTCGTCCTCCAGCCACGCGTCATGGGTGACCTCGGTGTCCGCGAGGGCGCGGGACCACACCTTGACCTCGTCGACGGTTCCGGAGAAGTTCTCCTTGCCGCCGCCGTCGTACCACAGCCGCCCGATCTGGAGGCTGCCGGACGCCTTCCACGGGGTGGTGAACGCCACCGGGGCGCCCTGCGGGACACCGTTGACGTAGAGCTGGATGGTCTGGTTCGCCGCGTCGTAGACGCCGGCCAGGTGCGTCCAGGCGTTCAGGACCGGCGGTCGGACGCCGATCGAACGGGTGATGGCGGGGTTGACGACGTCCGTCTGGTGACGGTTGAAGACCCACGCCTTGTAGGAGCTGGAGTAGTACAGCTGGAACCCGGAGGCGTTGACGCCTGCCTGGGACAGGACGGTGTAGTTGACGTCGTTCTTCGTCAGCCGCGCCCAGGCCGAGACGGTGAAGGACTTGGTGGTGTCCAGGACCGCGCCGGAGGTCGACAGGTAGGCCGTCGTGCCGTTGAGCTTCGCCGCGCCGGCGCCGCTGCGGGCCAGCGCGTCCCAGGTGGCCCCCGAGCCGGTCAGCGGGTGCGCGGTGGCGGTGGTGGCGTCGCTGAGGGCGTTGTCCAGGTGCCAGACTCCCGAGGGCAGTTCGGCTCCCTTGACCAGGAAGCTGTAGTAGCCGGTGAGCGAGCTG
The DNA here is from genome assembly GCF_040299045.1 of Streptomyces sp. NPDC001027. Classification (NCBI taxonomy): domain Bacteria; kingdom Bacillati; phylum Actinomycetota; class Actinomycetes; order Kitasatosporales; family Streptomycetaceae; genus Streptomyces; species Streptomyces sp. NPDC001027. The sequence goes on along the minus strand of NZ_JBEPBI010000510.1, from coordinate 1,142 downwards.
TGGGCGGCCGCGTCGTATCCCCAGACCTGGACGGTGTTCTCACCGGCCTGGTTCGGGGTGACCGTCAAGGTGGTGCCCGTGCCCGCGGACACGTTGATCGGCGGGGAGAGCGCGCCGCTGTTCAGCTTCCACCGGTAGCTGACGACGTCGGACTGGATGCCCGCCGTGTTGGGGTTGGTGTCGGCGGGGGTGACGGTGAACTTGCCCGGGGTGCCCACACCGCCCGCCGCCGGATAGGCGTCGGCCGGCTTGTACAGGCCGTCGGCGCTGGTGACGAGGGGCGGCGGCGGTGAGTCGGTGTCGACGCGGAAGTAGCACCAGGACGACCATGCGGAGTCCAGGACCCCGGAGTCGCCGCGGTCGGTGACGTAGTACGCCTGGGTCTTGACGCGCATGCGGTAGTTCGTCTGCGCCGCGAGTGCGCTGGTGCTGGCGTCGCGCACGGCGTTGTCGGCCACCCAGGAACTGCTCGGCGAGTTCGCGGTCCACACACGGCTGGAGCCGTCGGCCTTCCACACCTCGAAGGCGGTGCGCAGCTGAGCCTGGCTGCCGTCCGCCGACTGCACCGTGCCGAGCATCTTCGGCGTGGTGTCGCTGGTGGCGAAGGGCAGCGTGGAGGCGTTGCAGACGCGCCCGGTGGTGCCCTGCTGGACGCCGTACGAGGTCGGCTTGTCCGGGTAGGAGACGTACGTGACCGACAGCTTGGCGTCGTTGCGGAACCGCGCCCAGGCGGCCGCGTCGGACTCGTCGTGCGCGGTCAGCGAGAACGTGATCTGCGCCGCCTTGTTCGCGGCGTGGGTCGCGAGGGTCGGGGTCAGGTTCTCGTTGGTCTCGCCGCCCGAGACGTTGTCGCTGAACCGCACCCAGTTGGCCGGCTGCGAGGGGCTGCACAGGCCGCCGCGCCCGTAGGACACGGACCGGTCGCCCATCAGGTCGTCGGCGCTGGGCCGGGTCGACCAGGTGGTGCTGTCGGCGATGCCCTTGTTGACGTGGCTCAGGTCGTACCAGTGCGCGTCACAGGTGAACGACCACGCCATGTACACCTCGAACGTGGCGTCGAGGATCTTCTTGCCGTGGATCGACGACAGCGGGTACTCGAAGTACATGCGCTGGGTGTAGGGGCTGCTGGAGCAGAGGTAGCC
>NZ_JBEPBI010000509.1:0-2281 GCF_040299045.1 Streptomyces sp. NPDC001027 | reverse complement strand
CAGCGCCAGAGCCGCCACGGCCGCGGCGCCCAGCATGGAGTGAGTGAAGCGCATATTTCCCCCTTGTGTACTTAGGAGTTCATTACTCCTGCCTTATGTGACGGGCGTGGCCTGCGAATGGTTGTGCCGGAGTTACCGGCATTTCCGGTCACAACTGGCCCTGCAATTGGCTGAGTTGAAGCGCAACCGGAGGGCTTCCTCATGGCCGCGTCGGGGGAGCGGTCATCCGCCCGCGGCGTCCTCGGCCTCCCAGCGCAGCAGGTCGCCCGGCTGGCACTCGAGCACCTCGCAGAGCGCGGCGAGCGTCGCGAAGCGCACCGCCCGCGCGCGGCCGTTCTTGAGCACCGCGAGGTTGGCGGGGGTGATCCCTATGCGGTCCGCCAGTTCGCCCACGGACATCTTGCGCTTGGCCAGCATCACGTCGATGTCGACGGAGATCGGCATCAGATCACCTCGTCCAACTCGGCCTGCATCCGCACCGCTTCGACGTCGCGTGCGACGGCCTGGGCGAGCAGCATCCGCAGCACGAGCACGATGAGCGCGATCCCGAGGATGCCCACCCCGATCCCGCCCATGATGAGGGTGACGCCAGGGTCGTCCCGCTGGCCGGGCGCGTTGACAGCCGTCACCGCGAACCACAGCAGGGCGGCCGCGACGATCGCGCCGATCACTCCGTCCACGTACCGGAAGGCGGAGTGGGAGAACACGGTTCCGCGACGCACCATCGTCACCAGCCGCCAGACGCAGACCAGCGCGACCTGGACCGTCGCCATGCCGAGCATCGTGATCACGCGCAGCGGGGTCAGGGGGAGGGACCCGTCCTCCGGGTCGGTGGCCAGTGCCCACACCATCGACGCCTGTACGAACAAGGTGCCGGCGAGCACCACCACGAGCACGGCGCGCAGCGCGCCCACCGTCAGTCTTCCCACAGCCTGTCCTTCCATCGAGTTACGATGGAAATCTATCGATATTCGATAGGCGAAGCAAGGGTTGCGGGCGAGCGGAGGACGATTGCGGATCGTGGTGCGAGGCGGCGGCACCGCACGGGCTCCCTGGGGCGACGCTTGCGTTGGAGTGCGCTCCAGGGCGTAGCGTCACGGACGTCGCGACACACGAAACCCAGGCGAGCCGAAGCTCTCACAGGATGCCGAGCGGTGGAATCCATCGCTAGATGGATGAGGGCGTGGGCCTCGTGGCGGTCCGAACGACGAACGACGAACGAGTATGCAGGGAAAGGCTGGGATACGACATGCAGAAGCGCAGTCTGCGGGACCTCCAGGTATCGGCCGTCGGCCTGGGGTGCATGGGCATGTCCGCCTTCTACGGATCCACCGATCACGCGGAGGGGATCGCGACCGTCCGGCGCGGCCTGGAGCTCGGGGTGAACTTCCTCGACACCGCGCAGATGTACGGTCCGCTCACCAACGAGTCACTCGTCGGCGAAGCGATCCGGGGGCATCGCGAGGAGTATGTGATCGCGACGAAGTTCAACTACCGGATGGACAACGCCGTACCCGGCGACATCAGCACGGTCGGCCCGCAGGACGGTTCGGCCGAGCATGTCCGGAGCTCGGTCCACGGTTCCCTGGAGCGGCTGGGCACCGACCACATCGACCTCTACTACCAGCACCGGGTCGACCCGAACGTCCCCATCGAGGAGACGGTCGGCGCGCTGGCCGAGCTGGTCGCCGAGGGGAAGGTCCGGTACATCGGCCTGAGCGAGGCGAGCGCGGAGACCATCCGGCGTGCCCACGCCGTGCACCCGGTCACCGCGGTGCAGAGCGAGTACTCGCTGTGGTCGCGGGACGTGGAGGCCGAGGTGCTGCCCGCCTGCCGTGAGCTGGGCATCGGTTTCGTCCCCTACTCGCCGCTCGGCCGCGGCTTCCTCGCCGGGCGGTTCGCCTCGCTGGACGAGCTGGACGAGAACGACTGGCGCCGCGAGAACCCGCGCTTCCAGGAAGCCAACCTGAAGGCGAACCTGCGGCTGGCGGAGAAGGTCAAGGAGATCGCCGCCGAGAAGGAGGTGACTCCGGCCCAGCTGGCCATCGCGTGGGTGCTGGCGCAGGGCGAGGACCTGGTGCCGATCCCGGGCACCAAGCGCCGCACCTACCTCGAGCAGAACGCCGCCGCGACCGCCATCGCGCTGACCGGGGACGACCTGGCCCGCATCGACGCGGAGCTGCCCGAGGCGGCGGGTCAGCGATACGACGAGGCAGGGATGCGCAGCGTCAATCGCTAGCGCCGCGACCGGACGGGTTCACCGCGGGACCGGAACCAACCG
>NZ_JBEPBI010000508.1:0-2293 GCF_040299045.1 Streptomyces sp. NPDC001027 | reverse complement strand
CCACGGACCGCGGCAGCCGGCCGGCGGCGTTCACCCGGGCCGATCCACCCGGGCCGGTCCGGTCAGTGCCGCGTCCTCATCGGGCGCCCCGGTCGCGCATCGGCCGCAGGGCCGGCCGGCTCGACTTCTCGGTGCCGAGCCGCTGCGCGAGTCCCGCCACGGTCGGCGCGTCGAACAGCGTCCTGATCGGCACCTCGACCTCCATCACGGCACGGATCCGGGCGACCAGTTCCACGGCCAGCAGCGAGTGCCCGCCCAGCTCGAAGAAGTCGTCATCGACGCCCACCTTCTCCAGCCCCAGGACCGCTGCGAAGGCCTGGCACAGCAGCTGCTCCTGGGGGTTGGCCGGGGCCCGGCCGGCACCCGCGCCGACGGCGTGGTCCGGGACGGGCAGGGCCTTGCGGTCCAGCTTGCCGTTGCCGGTCAGCGGCAGAGCGTCCAGCACCACGACGGCCGACGGGACCATGTACTCCGGGAGCCGTTCGGCGGCGAACGCCAGGACGGTGTCCGGGAGTCCGCCGACCTCGTCGTCGGCGACGACGTACGCCACCAGCCGGGTGTCCCCGGGGACGTCCTGCCGGGCGATCACCGCGGCCTGCGCGACCTGCGGGTGGGCAGCCAGCACGGCCTGGACCTCACCGGGCTCGATCCGGAAACCGCGGACCTTGACCTGCTCGTCCGCCCGGCCCAGATACTCCAGCTGCCCGTCCGTACGCCAGCGCGCCACATCACCCGAGCGGTACATGCGCAGAGCGGGCTCGAAGGGGTTCGCGACGAACCGCTCAGCCGTCAGGCCCGGGCGCTTGACATAACCACGCGCCAACTGCGTACCCGCGATGTACAGCTCACCGGCCACACCCGGCGCCACCGGGCGCAGGTACTCGTCCAGCACATAAAGGCGAGTGTTGGCGATCGGACGGCCGACCGGAACCGGCTCGCCCATCTCCTGCCCGGCCCGCAACGCGAACACCGCGCAGCCCACCACGGTCTCCGTCGGCCCGTACTCGTTCACCACCACCGACTCGGGAGCCCGCTCCAGCCAGGACCGCACCACTGCGGCCGGCAGTGCCTCGCCACCGACCACCCAGCTGGCCGCAGCACCCTTCACCTGGCCGTCCGACAGCATCTCGCCCAGCAGCGGCAGATGCGCCGGGACGGCCTTCACCAGACCGAACCCTCCGCCGTCCCGCAGCAGCTGCGCCAGTCCCTCGGCGCCGCCCTCCCGGCTCACCACCACCGGCGCACCCGAGATCAGCGGTACGACCACGCTGGTCACCGTCAGGTCGAACGCCAGCGACGAGTGCAGCGGCGCACCGCCTTCCGCGCCGTACGAACCGGCCGCATGCCGCGCGTAGTTGGCGAGCCCGCCATGCGTGACCGCCACGCCCTTCGGCCGACCCGTCGAGCCCGACGTGTAGATCACGTACGCCAGACCGTCCGCCGACACCGGCATCCCGGGAGCGGTCGTCGGCAGGGCGGCCACCTGCATCGCCGTGAGCGCACCGTCGACCGCCACCACCCGGGCCCGCCCGGCCGGGAGTTCGTCCAGCACCTCCTCGTCGGTGAGCGTCAGCACCGCGCCACTGTCCGCCAGGATGAACGCGATGCGCTCCGCCGGGTACTCCGGATCGACCGGCAGATAGCCGGCACCCGCCTTCCAGGTGGCGAGGAGGGCCACCATCATGTCCACGCCCCGCGGGAGGCAGATGCCGACCAGCGACTCCGCGCCGACCCCCTGCGCCAGCAGATAGTGGGCCAGTCGGTTCGCCCGCTCATCCAGCTCCCGGTACGACACCTCCTCACCGTCCGCCCTCACGGCCACCGCATCCGGTGTACGCACCACCTGGACCGCGAACAACTCCGGTACCAGAGCCGCACCGAAGTCCACCCCGGTGTCGTTCCACTCGGCAAGCACCCGCCGCCGTTCGGTCTCCTCCAGGACGTCCACCGCGCTCAGCCGCAGCCCCGGATCGCCCGCCACCAGCTCCAGCACCCGCACCAGGCGCTCCGCGATCCGCTCGACCGACTCCGCCTCGAACAGATCCGCCGCACCGATCACCGTGCCGAACACACCCGCCGGCGCGCCCTGCGCATCAAAAGCCTCGCCCAGCAGCACATCCAGGTCGAACCGCGCCGCCGTGGCCGCACCCGTCGGCATCCCACTCACTCCCGTACCCGGGAGATCAAGGACGGCCCGCGCGTTGTTCTGCATCGTGAAGACCGTCTGGAACAACGGATGACGGCCCATCGAACGCGCCGGCGCCAGCTCCTCCACCAGCCGCTCGAACGGCAC
>NZ_JBEPBI010000507.1:0-2301 GCF_040299045.1 Streptomyces sp. NPDC001027 | reverse complement strand
CGACCCGCTACGACAAGACCGCCGAGTCCTACCAGGCAGCCGTCACCCTCGCCTCGCTCCTGATGTGGGCGTGACATTTGAAGACAGCTCCTAGTACACGAGCGCCTGCGTGTCGTCGCCCAGCGCCTCCTGGACGAACACCTGCGCCCCCGCGATCCGGACGCCGTCGATGACGTCCTTCTCCGTGATGTCCCGGCGGGCGGCGCACTGGGTGCACAGGGTGAGACGACCGCCGGCCAGGACGGCGTCGAGGAGACCGGGCAGCGGCGCCGCGTGCGGAAGCTCGAACTCCGCGGCCCGGCCCGGCAGCGCGAACCAGGCGGACTCCCCGGTCAGCCACAGGGAGACCTCGACGCCGCTGGCCACGGCGACCGCGGCGACCGTGAACGCCTGAGAGCACCGCTCGGGCGCGTCGGCCCCTGCCGTCACCTTGATCACGAGCTTCTTCGCCATACCCGAATCGTAATCAGGTTCCTTACAACCGCCGATGTTGACCATGGGTCTCCTGTGAAGCGCGTCGTGGAAAGCGCTTGAATTCAGAGGGGGATTCTTGTGGAAGATCCGGAGAAAACGGCCGACGACCCCGGCCCCGACCTTGGCTCCGACCTTGGCCCCGGCCGCCGTCGGCCGCGTGGTCGTACGACGCTGATGATCGCCTCAGCCGCCCTGCTCGGGGTGGTCGCCGGGGTCTGCACCGGGTACGTGATCCAGGCCGGCCGTGCGCCCACCGCGCTGCCGCCGCTCTCCCAGCCCGCCGTGGGGCAGGCCGGGGGCGAGGCCGAGCCGCTGTCGGCGGCGCAGGACCGCCGGGTCAGGACAGACGGCGACCTGCGCAAGCTGCTGATCACGCGACCCAAGGGGGCGAAGAGCAGCGACGTTCCGGTGGGCAGGGACGGCTGGGCGGACCTGGCGTCGTTCGCGATGGAGTTCAAGGATCCGGGCGGTGCGTTCGACGCCCTCGCCCAGGACGAGTTCCGCCGTGCGGCCACGACGTCGTGGGGGGTCGGCGAGACGTACAACGTCGAGATCAACCTCGTGCAGTTCCGCCAGGAGAACCAGCTGGCGGCGGCCGAGTGGGCCGAGGCCGGCCGCACCTGGGCCGAGAAGGAGGACGACACCCGCCAGTGGCCCGTCCCCGGCACCGGCAACGGAGTGGCGTACGTGCACGACTCACCCGACCGGAAGCCGGGCTACCTCCCGCTGTACGCGGCGGAGGCATTCGCCTGGCGCGGGGACGTCTGGATGGAGATCCGCATCAACGACAGCAAGCCGATATCCAAGGCGAAGATCATGGACCTGGCCGTCCGGCAGGTGGGGAAGCTGTGAGTGAGACTCCCGAGACCCCCGCGGTCGAGGACGTCGCCGACAAGCCCGTCGCCGACAAGCCCGTCGCCCCCAGGGCCCGTCGGGTCGGCCGGGTCGTCGCCGTGGCCGGATCCGTGCTGCTGGCCTGCGCGGTCGTCGGCGGTGTCGGCTACACCGTCGTGACCGTCAGGGACGCGGACCGCGACTCCGGCAGCCCGACCTGGAAGTTTCCGGCGGTGACCGCCGAGGGCCCGGACAAGGGCGCCGGCAAGGACGGGAAGAAGGGCGGCGCGGCGGGGTCGGGGCTGAGCGCCCTGCTGCTGCCGTTCGGCACCGACAGCTCCGAACGCGGTCCGGACCTGGCCGAGTTCGGCCCGGACGCCGAGTTCAGCGGCGCGCAGGCCACCGCCCTGCGCAAGGAGTCGATCAAGGACCTGCCCGGCGAATCGCGCCGGAAGCTGGAGAAGGTGATCGACAAGGAGCGCATCAAGGGCATGGCGATGCGCAGTTACTCCATCGACTGGTCGGACTACAACATCAAGGACACGATCACCTTCGAGGTCACGTTGTCGAGGCAGGAGAACCGGACCGCCGTGCGCCGGTCGGCGACGGCATTCAACGGCTTCGTCGCCGCCATGGACTTCTTCCGCAAGGGTCCGAAGATCGCGGGCCACCCGGACGCGCGATGCTTCCTGAGCCCCAAGGGCAAGAGCACCGACGTGGGAATCGCGCTCTGCACCGCCGCTGTGGGAGACGTGCTGGTCAGCGTCACATCGGCGGCGCCCGACCCGATCGACGGCGCGTTCGTCGCCAAGTTCTTCGCCAAGCAACTCGACCGCATCGACGACCCGGGACAGGCCGTATGACCACCGAGCACCCCCGCCTGCAGCCACCGCCGGCCCCGGAAGCGCAGTCGGAACCGTTGCCGGCCCCGGAGCCAGAAGAGTCGCCGGAACCGCTTCCGGAACCGGTGCCGGCCCCGGGGCCAGAAGAGTC
>NZ_JBEPBI010000506.1:0-2317 GCF_040299045.1 Streptomyces sp. NPDC001027 | reverse complement strand
GTCGACCAGGAGGCGAGCAGCAGCCAGTCTGCCTGGTCGACCCCACTGGCCGTGGCCCATCTGCCGGTCAGCCGCCAGCCGCCGTCCACGCGGACGGCGCTGCCCTGCGGCGGGACGACGGACGCGGCCACCCTCACGTCGGGACCCTCGCCCCAGATCTCCCGCTGCCCGGCCTCGGGCAGATAGCCGGCGAGCCTGCCGTGGGCCGCGTACAGCGCGGCGCACCAGGCGGTGGACGCGCAGGTCTCGGCCAGTTCGGAGACCGCGTCCAGGAGCGCGGTGAACGTGCCGGCGCCGCCGTTCCAGCGCTCGGGCACGAAGTGCCGGGCGAATCCGCTGTCGGTCAGCGAGTCGGCGAGCCGGTCGGTGAGCCGGCATGTCTCGTCGAGCCGGATGCGGTCCTCGCGGGCGATGTCCAGCGTCTTGCCCAGGTCGCTCAGCACGCGCCGGCACCGGCCCCGGCGAGGAGGCCGCCGAACGGGGCGCCGGCCGCGCCGACGGCGGCCAGGGCGGTGGCCAGGGTGCGCGTGCCCTGGCGGGCCGCGAGCAGATAGCCGCCGCCTCTCTCGGGCGCCGCGGTGATGGTGACGGGCTGTCCGAGCTCGCCGAACGCGAGGAACGACGTCCGCAGCGAGCCGACGGCCGGGGCCCCCGGGGCGTCCTCGGCGGCACGGACGACGACGGCCTGCCGGAACCCTTCGACGATCACCATCCCCGGGACGTGGTCGCTGCCGTGGTCGAAGAGGGCGGGGTGCCCGGTGTCCTCCCTGAGCTGCCATCCGGCCGACGCGTCACCCAGGCTCGCGAGCAGCACGGCGTCGTGGCGGTCGCGGCCGACCGCGGCCGGCGGCAGCGCCCGGGCCTCGGCGGCGAGGTCGGGGACGTCGAAGGGGGCCGCGGCGGCGGCGCTGCGGCTGCGCACGAGGGCGTAGTGCGCGGGCGGAAGGGCGTCCCAGCGCATGCTCGCGCGGCCCACCGTGCGGCCGCCGACGACGAGGTCCGCGTCGGCCGACAGACGGAACCGGCGCGGACTGCCCGGCACGCGCCGCAGGGCGACGTCGAAGAGCACGTCGGCGCCGTCTCCGGTGTCGCGCAGCGGCGCGTCGAGGTGGAAGTCGAAGCCGTGCAGGACGAACGCGTGGTCCGCCGGGACGTCGTGGAAGCGGTGCGAGAGGCAGATCCCCGCCTGCCGCATCGTCTCGACGACGACCAGGGAGTCCCGGGTGCCGTCGGCGGCGCGGTGGTGCAGCAGATGGTCGTGCGGCCAGCGGGGACGGACCGCGAAGCGGTCGTCGCCCAGCGGACGCACGTGGGATAACAGGACCTCGCGGTCCTCGCTCTTGTGGACCAGTGCTCGCGGAACATGTGCAGCGGCACAGTGCCTGGCGGTCGTGTCGCCGGACGCCATGTCGGTGTCAAACATGAGTTTCCCCCTCCGGAAGCGGCTGTACCGCACAGCCGTGACCTTGCGTGGTCGTCGGTCACCGGCCGTTCGGTGAAAAATATACCTGCGGGAAGGTATATTGCAACGGGGGTCAGACGCGACCGTGAGCGGAGACATCGTGGAACTCAAGAAGCACCGGGCCACCTTCCCGGTACCCGAGCGCAGCCCTGGCAGCATCGCCCTGCACGGCCGTAGCCCGGAGTTGCAGCAGGAGCGGGCCGCGCACACGCGCAGGCAGATCCTGGACGCCGCCGCGCAGCTCTTCGACGAGCGCGGGTACGGCAAGACGTCCGTCAAGGACGTCGCCGACCACGTGGGGATGACCAAGGGCGCGGTCTACTTCCACTACCCCACCAAGGAAGCGCTGACGATCGCGGTGGTCGAGGCGCACTACCACCGCTGGCCGGTGCTTCTGGAAGCGGCCCAGGCCAAGGGGCTCGGCCCGCTGGACACCGTGGGCGAACTGCTCGACCGCACCGCCCAGGCCTTCCAGGACGACGTGGTCGTGCAGGGCGGTGCGCGACTGCAGATGGAGCAGCCGCTGCCGGAGGGCCTGTTGCCACAGCCGTACGTCGGCTGGATCAGCCTGCTGACGGAGCTGCTGGAGGAGGCCGCGGAGGCCGGGGAGCTGCGCGAGGGGGTCTCCCCCGCCGCCGCGGCCCACACGCTGGTCTCCGCGTTCTTCGGCGCCCAGCACATCTCCGCACGGCTCACCCGTCGCGCCGATCTCGTGCAGCGCTGGTCCGACTCCCGGGACCTGCTCTTCGCGGCCCTGCGGGCGTAGGAGGCGCGGCCCCCGCCTTTCCCGCAGACGTCACGGGCAGGGGCTGCATCAGCTGCCTCACTCCGGCAGGCGTCCCCACGCGGCGCCGG
>NZ_JBEPBI010000505.1:0-2328 GCF_040299045.1 Streptomyces sp. NPDC001027 | reverse complement strand
GTGAACTGTTCCCCGCCCTCAAGGACCGCGTCCTCGGCCTGCCGACCCCGCCCCGGCCCTTCTCGACCCCGCCTTCTCACACCTTCCGGTAGGTGTACGCGTCGGCGGCCGCCGCCTCGACCGCGTCGAGGTCGCCGCCCGCCGCCGCCGTGACCACCGCGGCCACCGCGCCCTCGACGAACGGGGCGTCCACCAGCCGCGCCGAGTCCGGCAGCTCGTCGCCCTCGGCGAGCAGCGCCTTGACCGTGAGGACGGCGCTGCCCAGATCGGCCAGCACGGCGACTCCGGCGCCCCGGTCGACCGCCGCCGCCGCGGCGCTGACCAGCTCGGCGCTGGTGCCCAGCCCCCCGCCCTCCGTGCCGCCCGCCGCGGCCACCGGGACGGCAGCGCCGCCGCCCGTGAGCCCGCGCGCCAGGTCGGCCACGGCCGCGGCCACCTCCGCGCTGTGCGAGACCAGTACGACTCCCACGATCCTTTCGTCGCTCACCGTCGCCTCACTCCCCGCCGGCTGTGCAGAGGGCTGCGACGAGCAGCGCCGCCGACGTGGCGCCCGGATCCTGATGGCCGATGCTGCGCTCGCCCAGATAGCTGGCCCGGCCCTTGCGCGCCTGTAGCGGCGTCGTCGCCTCGGCCCCCTGATCGGCGGCCGCCCGGGCGGCCGTGAAGCCCTCGGCGAGGGCGTCGACGGCCGGGACCAGCGCGTCGATCATGGTCTTGTCGCCGGGCGCTGCGCCGCCGAGCTGCATCACGGCGTCGACGCCCGCCCGCAGCGCCTCGGCGAACTGCTGCTCCTCGACCTCGGCGGCGTCCCCGAGAGCCTTGCCGGTACGGCGCAGCAGAGTGCCGTACAGGGGGCCGGAGGCGCCGCCGACCGTCGAGATCAGCTGCCGCCCCGCCAGGACCAGGACGGCGCCCGGCGTCCCGGGCGCCTCCTTCTCCAGCGCCGCCGTCACGGCGGTGAAGCCGCGCCGCAGGTTGTTGCCGTGGTCGGCGTCCCCGATCGGCGAGTCGAGGGCGGTGAGCCGGTCCGCCTCGCGGTCGACGGACGCGGCGGTGGCCGTCATCCAACGGCGGAAGAAGTCGGCGTCGAGCACTGGGTCTCCTTGCGTGGTCGGTACCTTACGGACTGCCGTCTGCGCCTCACACGCCCCAGCGCAGTCCCGGGGTCCTGACCGGGGCGTCCCACAGCCGCAGCAGTTCCTCGTCGACCTGGCACAAGGTGACCGACGCGCCGGCCATGTCGAGGGACGTCACGTAGTTGCCGACGAGCGTACGGGCGACCGGCACCCCGCGCTGGGACAGCACCCGCTGCACCTCGGCGTTGAAGCCGTACAGCTCCAGCAGCGGCGTCGCGCCCATGCCGTTGACCAGCAGCAGGACGGGGTTTTTCGGCGTGAAGTCGTCCAGGATCGCGTGCACGGCGAAGTCGGCGATCTCACCGGACGTCATCATCGCCCGCCGCTCCCGGCCCGGCTCGCCGTGGATGCCCACGCCCAGCTCCAGCTCGCCGGGCGGCAGCTCGAAGGTCGGGCTGCCCTTGGCCGGCGTCGTACAGGCGCTGAGCGCCACGCCGAAACTGCGCGAGTTCTCGTTGACCTGCCGGGCGAGCGCCTCGACCTGTTCCAGCGGCCGGCCCTCCTCGGCGGCGGCGCCCGCGATCTTCTCCACGAAGAGCGTCGCGCCGGTGCCGCGCCGCCCGGCCGTGTAGAGGCTGTCGGTCACCGCCACGTCGTCGTCGACCAGCACCTTCGCGATCTGGATGCCCTCGTCCTCGGCGAGTTCGGCGGCCATGTCGAAGTTCAGCACGTCGCCGGTGTAGTTCTTCACGATGAACAGCACGCCGGCCCCGCTGTCCACGGCCGCGGCCGCGCGCAGCATCTGGTCGGGAACGGGCGAGGTGAACACCTCTCCCGGGCAGGCCGCCGACAGCATCCCGGGGCCGACGAACCCGCCGTGCAGGGGCTCGTGCCCGGACCCGCCGCCCGACACCAGCGCGACCCTCCCGGCCACCGGCGCGTCCCGCCGCACGATCACCCGGTTCTCGACGTCGACCGTCAGCTCGGGATGTGCGGCCGCCATACCGCGCAGCGCGTCCGCGACCACGGTCTCCGCAACGTTGATCAGCATCCGCATGGATACCTCCAGGTGGGCTAGCAGATGAGTCCCTGCCTCCATTCTGCCGGTCGGACCCGCGTCGGGCCGATGTCACGGCGGACAGCACCGGACCGCCCGGCGTTTTCCGGTCCCGGCGCCGAAAGGCGCCGGGTGCCCCCAAGATCGGAAGAGCACACCTCAGAACACCAGTCACGCAACAAAAAAAAGCGGTTT
>NZ_JBEPBI010000504.1:0-2338 GCF_040299045.1 Streptomyces sp. NPDC001027 | reverse complement strand
GGGCGGATCTGTCGGGTGATCCGTCGTTCCGTGAGGTGCTGGGCCGGGTGCGGGAGACGAGTCTGTCGGCGTTCGAGCACCAGGACGTGCCGTTCGAGCGGCTGGTGGAGGAGCTGGCGCCGGCGCGTTCGATGGGCCGTCATCCGTTGTTCCAGACGGTCTTCACGATGCAGAACAACGCACAGGCCGCCCTCGGCCTGTCGGGCGTGCAGGTGCGTGACCTGCCGATGGCCGCCGCCGCGGCGGCCCGGTTCGATCTGGATGTGCTGCTGGGTGAGCTGTTCGACGAGCGGGGTGTGCCCGCGGGTGTGTCCGGGTCCGTGATCGGTGCGGCGGATCTGTTCGAGGCGGAGTCGGTCGAGCGGATCGCGGAGCGCCTGGTGCGGGTGCTGGAGCTGGTGGCGGCTGATCCGGGGCTGCGGCTGAGCGCGGTGGACGTGTTGGACGCGGACGAGCGTCACCGGGTGCTGGTGGAGTGGAACGACACCGGGGCCGAGTTCGCCGATTCGCTGGTGCCGGAACTGTTCGCGGGGCAGGTGGCCCGGACACCGGACGCGGTGGCGGTCGTCGCGGACGGTGAGGAGGTGTCGTTCGCCGAGCTGGACGCCAGGGCGAACCGGCTCGCTCACTATCTGCTGGGCCAGGGCGTCGGCGCCGAGTCGACCGTCGGCGTGTGCCTGCCTCGCGGTGTGGACGCGGTGGTGGCGATCCTGGCGGCGTGGAAGGCCGGGGCGGCGTTCCTGCCGATCGACCCCGGTTATCCGGTCGAGCGGATCTCGTTGATGCTGGCGGACAGCGGTGCGGTGCTGACGCTGACCGACGAGGAGGTCCTGGACGAACTGCCCGCGGGGCGGGCGCGGATGGTCGCGGTGGACTCCACCCTGATGGAGACGCAGCTGTCGATGCTGCCGACGACGGCGCCCGAGATGTCGGTGTCCGCGGAGGGTCTGGCGTATGTGATCTTCACGTCGGGTTCGACGGGGCGGCCGAAGGGTGTGGCGGTCACGCACGGCGCTCTGGCGAATTACGTGCAGTGGGCAGCGGGTGCGTATGAGACGGCGGGTGGTGCGCCGCTGCATTCTTCGCTGGCCTTCGACCTGACGGTGACGAGTGTCGTGGTGCCGCTGATCTCCGGTTCGCCTGTGGTGGTGAGCCCTGAGGGCGGTGTGGAGGGGCTGGCGGATCTACTGCGGGACGGTGGTGGCGGGTTCGGTCTGGCGAAGGTGGTACCCGCGCATCTGCCGCTGCTGGCAGCAACATTGACTGACGGTCAGGTCAAGGACGCGGCGGTCACGTGGGTGGTTGGTGGTGAGGCGCTGCCCGGTGCGGTGGTGCGGGCGTGGCTGGAGCGTGCGCCGGAGTCGGTGGTGGTGAACGAGTACGGTCCGACCGAGACGGTGGTCGGTTGTGCGGTGTTCGAGGTCCGGGCCGGCCAGGAGGTCGGCGAGCCGGTGCCCGTGGGCCGTCCGATCGCCAACATGAGCCTGTATGTGCTGGACGGGTCCCTGCGTCCGGTCGCCCCGGGGGTGGCGGGGGAGTTGTACCTCGCGGGTGCGCAGCTGGCCCGGGGCTACGTGCGGCGCCCGGGTCTGACGGCGGAGCGGTTCGTGGCGAACCCGTTCGATCCGGGTGTGCGGATGTATCGCTCGGGGGATGTGGCGCGTTGGCGTGCCGATGGTCAGCTGGAGTTCCTGGGGCGTGCGGACGAGCAGGTGAAGGTCCGCGGTTTCCGCATCGAGCCCGGCGAGGTCGAGGGCGTGATCGCCGCTCATCCGCAGGTCGCGCAGGCCGCGGTCATCGCCCGTGAGGACGTGCCCGGCGATGTGCGTCTGGTGGCGTACGTCGTCGCGGAGGACGACGAGGCCGACGGCCTGTCGGAGCAGCTGCCGGGGTTCGTGGCGCAGCGGCTGCCGGAGTACATGGTCCCGTCGGCCGTGGTGGTCCTGGACGCGCTGCCGCTGACGGCCAACGGCAAGCTGGACCGCAAGGCCCTGCCCGCCCCCGACTACGCGGCGGGCGCCGGCACCGGCCGGGCCCCGGCGAACGCGCGTGAGGAAACCCTCTGTTCGGCGTTCGCCGAGGTCCTCGGGCTGGAGAACACAGGCGTCGACGACGACTTCTTCGCCCTGGGCGGTCACTCGCTGCTGGCGGTGCATCTGGTCGAGGTGCTGCGCAAGCAGGGTGTGTCGGTGTCGGTGCGGGCGCTGTTCGACACTCCGACCCCGGCGGGGCTTGCCCTCTCCGCGGGTGCGGACGAGGTTGTCGTTCCGGCGAATCTGATCCCCGCGGACGCGACGGAGATCACGCCGGAGATGCTGCCGCTGGTCGATCTGACCGC
>NZ_JBEPBI010000503.1:0-2341 GCF_040299045.1 Streptomyces sp. NPDC001027 | reverse complement strand
ATGGTCGGACCAGTGCTCGCCGCCTTCATCCTCAGCCTCATCCCGGCGATCATGCTGGGCATGGGCGTCGACCCCAACACGGCCGAAACCGTACGGGGCGTGATCCTCATCGTCGTGGTCCTCGTCGGAGGCTTGCTGCAGACGCAGAAAAGGAGCTTGACATGAGTGGCACCGTGAGGCCTCTGGAACAGGCGGACATTGCGGCCTTCGCCCAGCCGCAAGACGCTCACGAGTCGCGCCGCCGAGCGCTGGCCGAGCGACTGCGCGACCAACCGGTGCTGGCTCTCGGCCTGGTCTTCGTCCTCCTCTACCTCATCACCGGCAGCCAGGACACCGCGATGTTCTCCGCGGAAGGCGTCCGCTCCCTGCTGCTCCTCGCCGCGCCGCTCGGCATCTTCGCCGCGGCACAGACGATCTGCATGCTCACCGGAGGCATCGACCTCAGCATCACGATGACAGCGAACCTCGCGGCCTACGTCTGTGCCAACCAAGCGGGGGCCGGCCAACTGCAGGCTCTCACCCTCGCATTCGGCGTAGGAATACTCGTGGGCGTCGTCAACGGCATCGGCGTCGGCGTCTTCAAGGTCAACGCGCTCATCATGACCTTGGGCCTGTCCTCGGTACTGCTCGGCATCACCGTGGTCGGCATGAAGAGCGGCGGCTTCCTCGCCGGCTCCAAGACCGTCATCCCCGTCGTCGCCTACCTCGGAGGCGGGTCGCTCATCGGCCCGATCCCGGCAAGTGCGCTGGTCTGGGTGCCGCTCTCGGTCATTCTCATCTGGGGCCTGAGGCAGACCGGTCTCGGACGCTGTATTTACGCGGTGGGCGACAACCCGGTGGCGTGCAGGCTGGGAGGCGTCCGGGTGTGGATGGTCCTGATCGTCGTCTATGCCATCGCCGGAGTCCTGGCCGTGTTCGGGGGCCTGCTCTTCTCCGGCATCTCGTCGTCTCTCGGGCCTGACCAGACCAACGGATACCTTCTCCCCGCAATCGCCGCCGTAGTCATCGGCGGGACATCGATCATGGGTGGGATCGGGGGCTACGCAGGCACGGTCATGGGCACCTTGATCCTCACCCTGCTCAACCGGCTTCTGCTCACCCTGGACACCAGCGAGGGCATGCGGCAGATCATCTACGGCGTCATCGTGCTCACTCTCGCGTGGGCCTACGTCAGGATCTCGGGCCAGCGTTCGCAGTAGCGCCGTCGGCCCGACGACTCCAAGGGTCTCCGGTTGGGCCGGTAAGGCTGGACTACCCGCGCCGGCGCGCGGACGACGCAGGACGTGCAGCCGCTTCGGCCGTGCCCGCCGACGCTGCTCGATCGCCGGTCAGTGGCACTGCGCCTTTTCTTTCCGGGGCGCTGCACGGCAAGCCGAAACGCTGAACGGGACGTTCGTGCCTTGCCCTTTAAGTGAGAGGATCATATGATGACATGCGTACAGCGAAGGCTGGACGGGTCGAAACGCACAGTAAGGAATCGGCCGTGACATTTCGCCTCGGCGCCATCGCCGACGACTTCACAGGCGCCACAGACCTGGCCAACAACCTCGTACGCTCCGGCATGCGGACCACGCAGGTCATCGGGGTGCCCACGGTCGGCACGCTCAAGAAGTTCGAGTCGGACGCGGTCGTGGTGGCCCTGAAGTCGCGGACCGCGCCGGTGGCCGACGCGGTGCGAGAATCGGTGGAAGCGGCCACCTCGCTTCGCGAGGCCGGAGCCGAGCAGCTCTACTTCAAGTACTGCTCGACCTTCGACTCAACAGACGAAGGCAACATCGGACCGGTCACAGACGCCCTGTTGGACCTGGTGGGGGCTGACTGCACCGTTGCGGCCCCTGCCTTCCCGGCCGTCGGGCGAACGGTCTATCAAGGTCACTTGTTCGTGGGCGACCGGCTGCTCAACGAGACCGGCATGCGGAATCATCCGCTCACGCCGATGAAGGACGCCGATCTCGTTCGCGTTCTGGGCAAGCAGACCAACCATCCAGTGGGACTGATCGCCGAGTCGACGGTTCTCGCCGGCCGGGAGGCTGTCGCGGAGGAGCTTCGACGACTGCGACGCGACAGCGGCGTGCGCATCGCCGTACTGGACGCTGTCTCCGACGCCGACCTGCTCACCCTGGGATCCGCCGTGGCCGACCTGCCCCTGGTGACGGGGGGCTCGGGGCTCGCGCTCGGTCTCGCGCGCAGCTGGTCCTACCGGCCTTCGCGCGAAGCTGAGTCGCTTGCGCCGGCGTCGGGTCACGCGGCGGTGATCGCAGGTTCGGTGTCGAGAGCGACCAACGCCCAGGTCGACGCGTTCCTCGCCACCGGAGCTCCCGCCGTGTCCCTAAACCTGGAC
>NZ_JBEPBI010000502.1:0-2343 GCF_040299045.1 Streptomyces sp. NPDC001027 | reverse complement strand
GCCGGGTCCCTGGCAGGGACCCGGCGTCGACTGCCGGTGTGCGCAAGACGCTACGACGAAGCCGGCGGGTACAGCGACCTCGGCAGCTGCGAGGCCGCCGCCGAGTCCAGCAGCCACAGGGTGCGGGCGCGTCCCTGGGCTCCCGCGGCGGGGGCCTGGATCTCGCCCGCCCCGGACAGGGCGATCGCCGCGGCCTGCGCCTTGTCCTCGCCGGCCGCGAGCAGCCACACCTCACGGGCTGCCCGGATCGCCGGGAGGGTGAGGGTGACACGGGTCGGCGGGGGCTTGGGCGCGCCGCGGACGCCGACGACCGTGCGCTCGGTCTCCCGCACGGCCGGCAGCTCAGGGAAGAGCGAGGCCACATGGGTGTCCGGGCCGACGCCCAGCATCAGCACGTCGAAGGACGGGACCGTGCCGTGGTTCTCGGGACCGGCCGCGCGGGCCAGCTCCTCGGCGTAGGCGGCCGCGGCCGCCTCCACGTCGGCGCCGTGCGGACCGTCCGACGCGGGCATGGCGTGCACGCGCTTCGGGTCCACGGGGACGGAGTCCAGCAGGGCCTCACGGGCCTGCGTGACATTGCGCTCCGGGTCGCCCTCGGGCACGAAGCGCTCGTCGCCCCACCACAGGTCGAGGCGGCTCCAGTCGACGGCGTCGCGGGCGGGCGCGGCGGCCAGCGCGGCCAGCAGGCCGTTGCCGTTGCGGCCGCCGGTGAGGACCACGGACGCCTGGCCCCGGGAGGCCTGCGCGTCCACGATCTTCGTGATCAGGCGGGCCGCCGCGGCCTGCGCCATCAGCTCCTTGTCGCGGTGCACCACCAGCTGGGGCGTGCTCACTGCGGATCCGCCTTCCTGACCGGGGGCATCTGCGCCGGAGACGGCCGGTCGGCGTCACCGGACCCCGACGGGGCGGCGGCCGGCGCGGCAGGGGCTGCCGGAGCGGCGGGGGTCGTCGGCGCGGAGGCGCGGTCGGCGGCAGCCGGTTCCGGCACCCCGCGGACGGGGAGGGAGGGCGGCGGCTGGGAGGCCGCCTCGGCCCGCTCGGTCAACCGCTCGGTGGCCGACTGGAGACCGCCCAGCCGGTCCACGCCGAACCGCAGGGCCGACGCGTACGTGTCGTCGGGGTCGAGCCTGCGCAGCTCCTCCGCCAGCAGCTCGGACGTCTCCCGGCGCTTGAGCGCCACCGCCCGGTCCGGCTGGCCGGGCAGCGCGAGGGTGGCCATCGCACCGTCCGACCGGTGCAGCGTGATCGGGCCGCCGGTGGTCTCCATCCGCACCTGGGTCAGACCGGGACCGGCCGAGACCGCGCGCCGCACGTGCACATGGAGGCGGTCCGCGAGCCACATGGCGAGCAGCTCGACGCTCGGATTGGACTCCTCGCCCGCCACCTCGGCGGACACGATCTCACAGCTGACCTGGTCGAGCGCGGCCGCCAGCATGGAACGCCACGGAGTGATCCGGGCCCACGCGAGGTCGGTGTCGCCCGGCTCGTAGCTCTCGGCGCGCGAGCGCAGCTCGTCGACGGGCTTCTCCGCCGTGTAGCTGTCCGTGACCCGGCGTTGGCCCAGGGCGCCCAGCGGGTCGCCCGCCGGGTCGCGCGGGGCGTCCACCGACCACCAGACCACCACGGGGGCGTCCGGCAGCAGCAGCGGCAGCACGACGGACTGGGCGTGGTCGGAGACCTCGCCGTACAGCCGGAGGATGACCGTCTCGCCGGTGCCGGCGTCCGCGCCCAGCCGCACCTCGGCGTCGAGGCGGGACTGGGTGCGGCCCCGGGGGGAGCGGGATACGCGCTTGATGACCACGAGCGTGCGCGAGGGGTGCTCGTGCGACGCGTCGTCGGCGGCCTTCAGGGCGTCGTAGGCGTTCTCCTCGTCCGTGACGACGACGAGGGTGAGCACCATGCCGACGGCGGGTGTGCCTATCGCACGGCGGCCCTGCACCAGCGCCTTGTTGATCTTGCTGGCAGTGGTGTCCGTGAGGTCCGTTTTCATGGCCGGCGCCAGCTCCGTCCGTCTCGCTCGAGCATCTCGTCGGCCTCGACCGGCCCCCAGGTGCCCGACGGGTACTGCGCGGGCCTGCCGTTCTTGTCCCAGTACTGCTCGATCGGGTCGAGGATCTTCCAGGACAGCTCGACCTCTTCGGTGCGGGGGAAGAGGTTGGAGTCGCCGAGCAGCACGTCCAGGATGAGGCGCTCGTACGCCTCGGGGGAGGACTCGGTGAAGGACTCGCCGTAGGCGAAGTCCATCGACACGTCCCGGATCTCCATGGAGGTGCCGGGCACCTTGGAGCCGAAGCGGACCGTGATCCCCTCGTCCGGCTGGACGCGGATGACGATGGCGTTCGC
>NZ_JBEPBI010000501.1:0-2356 GCF_040299045.1 Streptomyces sp. NPDC001027 | reverse complement strand
GTACCGGTTCGTGTACTTGCTTCCCACCTGGCACTGCTTCCTCTGGGCTCTCACGTCCCAGTCTCCAGGTGTCCACGATCAAGGGGAAGCTTCACTGTACTGAGCGGCTGAAGCCGGAGGTGAGTCCGCCACTATCCACCTCGCCGGACTCCACATCGCCGCCATCTTCCGGGCTCTACGATCTTCATATGAGCGCATGGAGCCTGGTAGGCGAAGAGCTGTCGACCGCCCGACTATCACTGCGGCGTCCGACCGAAGCGGACATCGATGCGATCTTCACGATCCACAGTGACCCCGCAACCTGCCTGCACAATCCCTCCGACGCCCTCGCCCGGCCCGAAGAGGCCAAGGAGCTCTATCAGCGCTGGAACAACCAATGGCAGAGCTGCGGATACGGGTACTGGGTTGTCCGACGCCACAACTCTGCCCGGCAACTGGGGTTCTGCGGGGTCAAGCCCATGGACCTGAACGGCATGAACGTTCTCAACCTCTTCTACCGTTTCGCCACCTCGGCATGGGGTCAGGGCTTCGCCAGCGAGGCGGCGACCGCAGTGACCGACTGGGTATCGCGTCACGTCACCGACCTCCCGCTGATCGCCCGAGTCCGACCGGCTAACGCTGCCTCGCAGCGCGTGGCGGTACGCGCCGGCCTGATGCGGGCAGAACATCTCGACGGCCCCGGATACGACGGCTTCGATTGGATCTACGCAGCGAAACTGCCTGGCTGAGCGCACTCCGAGTGTGTGGCCCCTCGCCGAGGACCGTTCAATGTTCCGAGCGGAGCCACGAGGTAGGCCGTCATCCGTTCTGCCGCGAGCGGTATCCGGCTAGCCAGGACGGGAAGCGTTAGACGGCCGCTGGATGGTGTCCCTTGACGTGGTGTAGCCGATCAAGGTGAGGGAGTGCGCCGGGGGCGTATGTCGATGGGTTTTCGCTCCCTGCCCGCAAGGTGGGCCATCGTGCAACTCTCCGTAGTGAACGGGCAGTTCAACGCGGGAGGTGCAGGATGGCCCTGTCTCAGCATGACTTACTCCGGCTGCTTGAGTCACTACGTTCGGCGGACGGGCTCGAACTCGTTCGCAAGGTGGCCGAGCGGATGCTCCAGGAGCTGATAGAGGCCGAGGCCACGGTCCGGAGCGGCGCGGAGTGGAACGAGCACACCGACACGCGCACCGCGCTTCGCAACGGCCACCGCGACAGGACGCTCAGCACCCAGGCCGGCGACCTGGACCTCGCGATCCCCAAGCTGCGGTCGGGCAGCTTCTTTCCCGCCCTGCTGGAAAGGCGCCGCCGCATCGACCAGGCCCTGTATGCGGTCATCATGGAGGCTTACGTCCACGGTGTGTCCACGCGGTCGGTCGACGACCTGGTCAAGGCCCTCGGCGCGGACACCGGGATCTCCAAGAGCGAGGTTTCGCGGATCTGCCAGGATCTGGACGGCCAGCTGACCGCGTTCCGTGCCCGGCCCCTGGACCACGTCCGCTTCCCGTACGTCTATCTGGACGCGACCTACTGCAAGGCGCGGGTCGAGCACCAGATCGTGTCCCGCGCCGTGGTGATCGCCACGGGGATCACCGAGGACGGCGGCCGGGAAGTGCTGGGCGTGATGGTCGGCGACAGCGAGACCGAGGTGGTTTTGGACCGAGTTCCTGCGTCACCTGCGCGAACGCGGTCTGAGCGGGGTCCGGCTCGTCATCGGCGACCACCACTTGGGGCTGGTCAAAGCCATCCGCAAGGTCATGCTCGGGGCCGCGTACCAGCGCTGCAGGGTTCACTTCCTGCGCAACGTGTTCAGCGTGATCAACAAGGAAGCCGCCGAGATGGCCGCCGCCACGATCCGCACGATCTTCGCCCAGCCCACCGCGGATGCGGTCCGCACCCAGCTCGACACCGTCGCCGACATGCTCGGCACACAGTTCCCCGAGGTCAAAGACATGCTGCTGGAGGCGAAGGACGACCTGACCGCCTTCGCCTCCTTCCCCGAGCGACATTGGAAGAAGATCCAGTCCACGAACCCGCTGGAGCGGATCAACCGCGAGGTCAAGCGCCGCACCGACGTCGTCCAGGTCTTCCCCAACGACGACGCACTCCTGCGGCTCGTCACTGCCGTGCTCTTCGAACTGCACGACGAGTGGATCGCCTTCCCCTGGCGCTATCTGCCCGAGGGAAGCATGGACCAGCTCTACCCCGCCGAGCGCCCCGAAAGCACCCTCGTGCTACCCAACACCACCAACACGACCGCCGGATGATCGGCTCCACCACGACAAGGGACACGACCGGCCGCTCCCTGCCGACCGGCTCGCGAAGGCATGCGCTGACGATTCAGTCCGCGGTCGCCGCCGCGTCCTGGCCGCCT
>NZ_JBEPBI010000500.1:0-2365 GCF_040299045.1 Streptomyces sp. NPDC001027 | reverse complement strand
TCATGATGACCGGAACGGGTGGTGCAGAGGCCGGAGCGAGCGGGTCGGCCGGATCGGGTGAAACGGTCGGACCGCGCAGGATTCCCCAGGTGCGGCCACGCACCCTTCGCGGCCCGCACGCCCAAAGTCACCCTCACCGGACTCCCCGTCCGCGAACACAGCGGACTCATCCTCGTCCATATCGGCCCGGACACGCCGACCTGGGAAGTCCCCGAGGTCCCCGAAGCAGCGTCGAAACAGTACGCCGCGCCCATCGACGACACCTGCCGCGCACGCATCCACGTCCAGGAGATGCGCGAGAACATCGTCGACGAGTCCCACTTCCACTTCATCCACGGCCAGAGCGAACCCCTCGTCCAGCACTGGCACGCCGACGGACCCCACGCCGAAGCCCGCGGCCGCATCTCCCGCCGCGTCCTCGGCCGAGACATCGACAACACCTTCGACGCCTACATGCATGGACCCGGCCTCATGGTCGTCCGCACCCACGGCCCCCTTCTCTCCGTGACCGCCGTCGCCCTCACCACCCCCGTCGACGACCGCACCAGCGAACTACGGATGCTCTACTACATCCGCAAACCAGCGCGACTGCCCCTCCTCACCCCCCTCGCCAAACTCGTCTTCCGCATCGAAGCACTCGACGAAGTCCGCATGGAGACCGCCATCTGGGACCACAAGATCCACCGACCACACCCCATCCTGCTCCCCCACGAAAAGGGCATCAGAGCACTCCGTCGCTGGTACACGCAGTTCTATCCGGCCGACTGACGAACCAGCCGAACGATCGCGGGGCCGGGCCGGTGTCAGCTCGGCTTCAGCATCACCGCTTGGCCGCCGGAGGGTGCCATGGCCATGCTGAGCGCGGTCGCCGGGGTGACGGTCCGGGTGCTCACCACGACGGGGGTCTGGTAGGCGGAGGCGCCGGGCGTGCCGTCGGCGTAGACCGTGGCCGTCCAGTCGCCGCTGCCGAGGAAGGACAGCGGGAGCGACAGCGTCCGGGCCGACTCGTCGGTCATCGCGCCCAGGTACCACGTGGCGCCCTTGCGGCGGGCGACCGCGACGTACTGGCCGATCGAGCCGGCGAGGGCGTGGCTCTCGTCCCAGGTGGTGGGTATGGCGTCGAACCACGGCAGCCCGGGCCAGGCGGCGGTGTGGGAGAACTTCGACGGTGAGTCGTACCAGTAGAGGAAGTTGAGCGGCTGGTAGTACACCGCTGCCATCGCCATCTGGTGGGCGTCAGTGGTCCGGTCGCGTGACTGGCCGTAGCAGATGGTGTAGTCCATCGGTCCGCCGACGTTGCGGGCGAAGGGCAGCGTGACGTTGTGCGAGGCCGTCGGGAAGTGCTCGTTGCCTCGAACGCCCTCCATGCTGACCCAGTTCGGGTAGGTGCGCTCGTAGCCGAACGGGCGGACGTCGTCGTGCATGTCGATCAGCAGGTTGTGCTTGGCCGCCGTCTTCGCCCAGGCGGTGATCTGGTTCGTCATCGCCTGGGTGCCGTCGTTGATGAAGCCGAGTTTGACGCCCGCGAGGCCCCAGCTCCGGTAGAGGCCGAACAAGCCGTCCGCGTCGGCCAGCGCCATGAGGTTGACGTAGAGCAGCAGGCCGACGCCCTTGCCGGCGGCGTAGGAGAGGACGGTGGGCAGGTCTATCTCGGGGATGGACCTGGTGGCGTCGGCGGTGCCGCGTTCGGGGCCGTACCAGCCGGCGTCGTACTCGATGTACTGCATGCCGCGGGCGACGGCGAAGTCGACGCCCGCCAGGCCGGCGGCGGTGGTCAGCTGGCAGCGGAAGACCTTGCCCGGCTTGACCCAGGACGTGTCGGCCACGGCGTTCGGCGGGGCCAGGTTGAGCGCCAACTCGGCGTTGTCGACCAGTTCGGCGTGCGTGGAGCCGGTCACCAGCGCGCGCCAGGGCGTGGCGAACGGAGTGGTCACCGTCGAAGCCGTCTGGACCGTCCCGCTCCCCCGGGCGGTGTGCTCCATCAGGTGGGCGACCAGCGTGTTCGGCTGCCCGGACGCCGAACTCAGCATCAGGCGGGGGAAGTCGACCCGGGACGACTCGCAGATGCAGGCGATCAGCTCGCCGCTCGCGTACGTGGCCGTCAGCGGCAGGTCGGTCAGCGGACCGGCGTCGGTGCCGGAGGTCCCGGTGGACGGTATCGAGCCGGGGGCGACCGGGTTGTACGCGTCCTCGTCCCGGGCGCTGTAGACGAGTGCGCCGTCGGGGAAGACGAACGTCGTCAGCTCGTCGGCGACGGTGGCGGCGCCCTTGTCCAGGAGCACGTACCGGAAGGCGACACCGCTGGGGTAGGCGCGGATCTGGACGCTGAAGTCGATGCGCGTGGCGGTGTCCTGGAGGTTCCAGC
>NZ_JBEPBI010000499.1:0-2367 GCF_040299045.1 Streptomyces sp. NPDC001027 | reverse complement strand
CGTGTCCCTAAACCTGGACCGGATCGCGTCAGGCGTCGACGTGGCGCCGGAGGTGCTCGACCGCCTGTCCCGCGCACTGGGACGCCAACCCGTTCTCGTCTATTCGACGCGCTCGCCGATGGAGGTGAGAGCCTTCCAGGATCTCGTGGGACAGCAGCGCGCCGGCGAGCTCGTCGAGTCTGCCTTGGCACGCATCGCCGTCGGGCTGGTGGATCTCGGTGCGGGCGCTCTGGTGGTCGCCGGTGGAGAGACGTCCGGGGCCGTCGTACGCGCACTCGGCGTCGACTCGCTGCAGATCGGTGCCCAGATCGACCCCGGGGTTCCGTGGTGCGCCACCCGTCGATCCGGTCGAACGCTCCACCTCGCCTTGAAGTCCGGGAACTTCGGGGGCGCCGACCTCTTCACGCGTGCATTCGCCCAGCTCGACTGGAAGGCGGACACGTGACCAGCGATCTGCGTGAGGAAATCGTGCGAATCGGCCGGAGCCTGTTCGAACGCGGTTATGTCCACGCCGCCGCCGGGAACATCAGCGTCCGACACTCCGACGGGTTCCTCATCACGCCGACCGACGCCCCGCTGGGCTTCCTCGACGCGGACCGGCTGGCCGAGTGCGATCTCGACGGAAACCAACTGAGCGGCGCGCGGGCGAGTAAGACCCTGCGGCTGCACCGGCGTATCTACGCCGAGGCGCCCGACGCCGGTTGTGTCATCCACACCCACGCCACGCATCTGGTGGCCCTGACGCTCCTCGGAGTCTGGTCGGCCGAGGACGTTCTCCCTCCCCTCACTCCCTACTACGTGATGAAGGTAGGTCATACGCCGCTTGTGCCGTACCGACGTCCCGGGCATCCCGACGTGGCCGACCTGGTGGCGGAACGCCTCCGGAGAAACCCGCATCTGCGCGCCGTGATGCTCGACCGCTTGGGTCCACTGGTGTGGGCCGAGAATCCCTCGGCGGCGATGGCGATCCTCGAGGAACTGGAGGAGACCGCCCGGATATGGCTCGCGTCGGGGCGGTCGGACTCGGGTCTGCCGGCAGAGGCGTTGAAGGACTTGGCCGTCACGTTCGGCTCGCACTGGTGATGGGGGTGTTGTAGATGGTCAGGCTTGCCGCCAACTTGTCGATGCTCTACGGCGACCACGACTTCCTCGACCGCTTCGAGGCCGCGGCCGTGGACGGCCTCGACGCAGTCGAGTACCTCTTCCCGTACGACTTCGAACCCTCGGTGCTTCGTCAACGCCTTGACGACAACGGTCTCACTCAGGTGCTGTTCAACGCGCCGCCGGGCGACTGGGGCGCGGGGGAGCGCGGGATCGCGTCGCTGCCTGGCAGGGAAGGAGAGTTCCGCACAGGGATCGACCGAGCCTTGCAGTACGCCCACGACTTGGGATGCGGGCAGGTGCACGTGATGGCGGGCATCGTCCCGGAGTCGGCGAACCCGTCCGAGTACAGGGCCCGCTATCTGGAGAATCTGGCCTGGGCCGTGGAAAGGGCCAAGCCGACTGGCGTTCGGCTTCTCCTCGAACCGATCAATCGCCGGGACATGCCCGGCTACCTCCTCACGCGCCAGCGAGAAGCGCACATGGCGGTGACCGGCATCGATCCGTCCGGCCTCGGGGTTCAGCTCGACCTGTACCACTGCCAGATCTCCGAAGGCGATCTCACGACGACGCTGGGCAGGGACCTGCCCTCGGGACGCGTCGCCCATGTGCAGATCGCCGGAGTTCCCGACCGGCACGAACCAGACCGGGGCGAGGTGGACTTCGCCCACCTGCTGGGCGAGCTCGACCGTCTTGGTTACGACGGTGCGGTGGGGCTGGAGTACCGCCCGGCTGCTGACACCAGCACGGGATTGACGCGTTTTCGACAGTACATCCGCGACCGGGGAGTCTCAGCATGAGAGTTGTGATCACTGGAGGATCTGGCTTTCTTGGCAACCTGTTGGCCAAGGAGTTGTTGAGGCGCGACCTGTTCCGCGGAGAGAGAATCCGCGAACTGGTGCTCCTCGACCGCACCGTTCGGCCGGCTGAGTGGGAGGACGAGAGGGTCACGGAGGTCGAGGGCGACCTTCGCACAGTCCTCGACGATGTGTTCTCGGAACCGGTCGATGCGATCTTCCACCTGGCCGCGGCCGTGAGCGCCGAATGCGAGGTCGACTTCGATCTCGGGATGCGGAGCAACGTCGACACCACCCGCGGGCTCCTCGAGTCGACTCGAAGGCAGCAGGGCGCCGGCGGACCTTGTGCGTTGGTCGTCCTCGCGAGCAGCGTCGCCGTCTACGGTCAAGACCCCGAGGTCTCGGCTCCGGAGATGATCTCCGAGCAGGTCCTTCCCCTTCCGGCGTCCAGCTACGGGGCCCAGAAGAC
>NZ_JBEPBI010000498.1:0-2368 GCF_040299045.1 Streptomyces sp. NPDC001027 | reverse complement strand
GTGCGCGCCTTGCGCAAGGGCCCCCTCCAGCGGCGGCGCCAAGTACCGCCGTGCCCCTACTGTGACGACCTGAGCCGCCGAATGGGCCGGCCCCCGAACGCGACGACGACGTTCAGTCGGAAGCCGACCGCGACGGGTAGCCCATCGCGCCAGCCCTGCCGTGCGAGGGTCAAGGCCATCGTCTGCGTCGCCGACTCCACCGTCGTCCGCGGCCGCATCCGCTCCGTCGACCCGGACCCCGCCAAGTCACTCTTTGGTAAGGCCCCCTCCCTGAAGGGGCCGAACAGGAACGCGCGAGCGGTCACATCGCCGCGTCCGTCGCGCTCGGGGCCGGGCGGACACACCTGCTGCGCCGCCGCCTGCTCCCCGCGGTGCTGCGGCCCCTCCTGCGCAACGCCCTGCTCCGGCTGCCCACCTTTCTCAGACAGAACCTAGGGGCTGTCCGATGGGTCCTGTGAGCTGATCAGGGCTGTGGCCTAGTGTTCGCTGAACGAAGGGGGCCGCATGTCGCGCGATACAGCCGAAGCAGAGGCGGGGATGAAGGGGATCACGTTTCCTGCCTGGCAGGGAAAGCACTACGTGACCCTGGCTGAGCTACTGGTTCGGCTTGGCAGCTTCGGCCTGGACCTGACGTGGCGCGTCGAATTCGACGAGATTGTCGATCCTCGCTGTGTCGAGATGGCGAGCCGGTCCGTCGGCGCCCGCATGGACACGTTGACACTGTTGTCGTTGACGACCCCCTTCCTTCAGTTGATCGATGCCGAAGCCTGCGGGTTCGCCGGGGACAAGCTGGTGCTCGTCCTGACCGAATGCGACAGTTCGTGGTGGGACGCCAGGGCTGTCGACGAGCGCGTACTCAGCGAACTTCGCCACCGCTACCCGGGTGCCAAGGATCTCTGATCGGGGCGCTTCATTGCGGACGGAGCCATAGGCGGATCGCGGCCACGTTGACCGTCCCTTGGAAGACGTAGGCCCTCGTGTCGTAGCGCGTGGCGATGGCTCGGAAGTTCTTGAGCCGGTTGACAGTCCGCTCCACTTCGTTGCGGCGGCGGTAGATCGTCTTGTCGAACCCCGCGGGGCGGCCGCCCCGTGGAGGGCGGTGCAAGGGCAGGCGAAGGACTGGGAACTCGAAGGGCTCCTGCCCGCATGTGTGTGACGGCTGCAAGCGCGCAGCGCGGCCCGGGGCCGCCGAGGGATGCTTGGCGGCGGTGCGGGGTGTCGGCGTGCCGGGCCTGGATCGGGGTGGCGGTGGGCGTCGCCCGCTGTCGTGCGTCTGGATGTGCCGGCCGGCTGGGGCCGCCGGTTGTGTCGCGTCTACGGCTGCCGCGGTGGAGGCTCGTCGGGCCGGTTCGCGGCCGGCTCGGCCGTACGTGTGCGTTGCCCGCTGGGGGTCGGGCCGGACCTCGTGGTGTCTGCCTCCAGCCAGGTGGGGAAGCCTGCGCAGAGGTGGGTTGCCGGGGCGTGTGAGCGAGTTCCCCGGCGGGGTCGGTGCTCCGGTGAGAGGGCCGGGAGTCTTCGGCGGGGCGCCGCTGGCGGAGCGGTGGGGGTGTGGGCAGTGGTGTCGTGGGCGCTGCGGGTGGGGGTGGGTGGGGTGTGTCAGTGTCGGGTGCGGTCGTTGGTCGGGTTTGCGGTCGCGTCGCCGGGCGGGCTTTCCGCCATGAGGTGAGGGGTGTTGTCGGGGAGTGCGGTGCGGGGGGTTCGGCCGGGGGTGGCCCGTTCCGTTGTTTCGGTTTCCAGCATGAGCTGCGGTGTGTTGGTCGTGGCGGCGTTCGGTGTCCGCGTGTGCTGGGGTGTCTTATTCGGCGACGCAGGTGTAGCCGGTCCAGGTGTAGACGTGGAGTTGTTGGTCGTTGTCGTGGGCGACGGTGGTGTGGGTGGGTTCGAAGTGTTCGTAGCGGTTGCCTTTGAGGAGTTTGATTTTGGCGGTGGTGTCGGCGATGTAGCGGATGCGGTCTTCGTCGGTGAGTTGGAAGGCGGGTCCGCCTTTGAGTATGGCGTTGGGTTGGTTCATGGGGTGTCTCCTATGGGTGCGGGCGCGGGTGCGGGTGGGGTGTCGGTTTGCTTTGGCTGTGGGGGTGTTGTGGTGTGAGCAGGATAGGAGGGGGTCCTAAACCGGTTCTTAAGGAACCGTCTAAACTGGGTTTATCACTAGGCTGGCGGCCGTGATGGCGATGGTGGGGCGTCTGGTGCCGGACGGTTTGCGGGAGTTGTTCCAGCGTGTGGCGCCGGATGCTCCGGCGTGGTCTCCGGGGAGTTGGTCGAGCCGGGCGGTGGGTGGGTGTGTGGTTCGCGCTAACGAGCTCGTGCATGGTTGGCCGTGAGACGTCGAGGACTGCGGTGGGGCTCGGGGATCACATCTGCCCTGCCG
>NZ_JBEPBI010000497.1:0-2372 GCF_040299045.1 Streptomyces sp. NPDC001027 | reverse complement strand
CTGGACAAGGGCTTCGGGAACTTCTCGTATGCGCTCCCCCATCGGCATCTGCGCGGGCATCTGCGTCCCGGTGCTGACGGACCTGCGGCTGGACGGCGCGCCAAGGCACTGATCGCGCCGGGCCCGTGCCGTCTCCCTGCGCCCATGAAGTTCTCGCGTGCCCCATACCCCTTCAGACATCGACTTCCCGGGGCCGTTGACGGGGCCCGTACGGCGCATTAGCCTGACCTTCAATTTTCAGACTGAAATTAATTGAAGGAGCGGCCGATGAAGATCGTCAAGGCCGAGGTCTCGGTCGTTGAGATCCCGTTCCCGTTCGACGCGAGCGGCGTCGGCATCATGCCGACCCCGTGGCGGAGCCTGGAGTTCGCGCTCGTCCGTCTGGAGGACGAGCTGGGTAACGTCGGCTGGGGTGAGGCGTTCGGCTACTTCGTCGTCGATGCCAGCAAAGCGATCACCGAGCGGCTGATCCTGCCGAGGCTGATCGGCGCCACCGTCACCGACATCCCGGCATGGAACCGCCGGCTCCAGCTGGACCTGCACCTCTTCGGCAGGTACGGCGCGACGGTCTTCGCGATCTCCGGCGTCGACATCGCCTTGTGGGACCTGGCGGCCAAGCGTCAGGGTGTCCCTCTCCACCAACTCCTCAGCGACGGTGACCGTCCGGCACGGACAACGGGGCTGCGGTCGTACGCGAGTCTTATGCGGTACGGCGACACCGCGCTCGCGGTAGCCGCCTGCGAGCAGGCTCTCGGCCGCGGCTACACCGCGATCAAGCTCCACGAGACCGACATGGCCACCATCTCTGCGTGCCGGGAGGCCATCGGCCCCGACGTGCCGCTCAGCGTCGACGTCAACTGCCAGTGGGGAAGCCGCTTCTTCACCGAACACCGGAAGGAGTTGGCCGGCCTGGGGGTGGCCTGGGTCGAGGAGCCCGTCTTCCCGCCCGAGGACTTCTCGGCGCTGGCGGCCCTGCGCTCGCCGGGAATCCCGCTGGCTGCCGGCGAGAACTGGTGCACGGCCGAGCAGTTCGCGCAGTCCGGCGGCGCGGTGGACATCTGGCAGCCCAGCGTGACCAAGGTCGGCGGGATATCCGAGTACCTGCGGATCCTGGCCATGGCCACCGCCCAGGGCCACCCGGTCGTGCCGCACTGCCCGTATTTCGGCCCCGGCTACTTCGCCACCCTGCACCTTGCCGCCGCACATCCCGCGATGGACGACATCGAGATCCTCTACACCGACCCCGAGGCGTGGCTGTGCGACGTAGAGGGACTGCGGGACGGCGGCGCACTGTCCGTGCCCACCGGTCCCGGCCTCGGGTTCGAGCCCGACCCCGACGTCATGGAGAAGTACCGCCGTGCCTGAGACCGCACCCGTCTTCCGCGTCACCGGCCACGGGCCCGTACATGTCATCGTGTCCCACGGCTGGATCGCCGGGGCCGCCCTCTTCGACCCGGTGGCGGACCTGCTGGACCGGGGCCACTACACCTTCGCCTTCGTCGAGCACCGCGGATACGGCGCCGCCTCGCACCTCCCCGCTGCGGGGCTGGCCGGCAGCACCGCCGATGTGCTGGCCGCTGCCGACCGGCTGGGCTGGAACAGGTTCGCCGTCCTCGGTCACTCCATGGGCGGGCTGGTGGCGCAGCACCTGTCCGTCACGGCTCCGGAGCGGCTGACCGGCGTCGTACTGCTGTCGTCCGTGCCGGCCAGTGGCGGTCAGCTCAGCGACGAGGTGCGCGCACAGCGCCGCGAGGCCGTGCACTCCGCCGAGCAGCGGCGGCGGCTTATCGCCGCGAACAGCGGATGCGGCCCCGAACTGGCCGACCGCATCTGGCGGATGAGCATGGAGACCGCGTCCGCCACAGCGATGGAGCGCTACCTCGACGACTGGAGCCGCGCGGACTTCGGGGCCGAGGTCGCCGACGCCGGCGGCGACGTCGACTGCCTGGTCGTCACCGGTGAACGCGACCCGGCCGTCACCACCGCCCTCATGCGCTCGACGGTGCTGGGGACCTACCCTCACGCGCGACTCGTCGAACTCGGCGGAGTCGGGCACTACGCGATGCAGCAGGCCCCGCAGAGGCTGCTGAACGTGCTGACTTCCTTCCTGTGACGTGAACTCCCGGCATGCCGCGCCCTGTCCGAGGCAGCGTGTCCCCTTTCCCTCCTCTCCCCCTCCCTTTTCTCCGTCCAGAAGGCGGCCACCATGACCACCCCTCTCCGGGAGAAGCTGCGCGCAGGAGACCCTGTGCTCGGCACCTTCCTCAACCTCGGCTCACCGCTGGCCGCCGAAGCCTGCGCGCTGGGCGGCTTCGACTGGCTCCTGGTCGACCTCGAGCACGGCGCCGGGGGCGAGGAGGCCCTCCTCGGCC
>NZ_JBEPBI010000496.1:0-2390 GCF_040299045.1 Streptomyces sp. NPDC001027 | reverse complement strand
GGAGGGGGGGGGGGTGAGGGGGCGGCGCGGGGCCGCCCCCGACCAGGTCCGCGTCCGGCGCCGCACCCTCGACCGGCTGCGCGCCCGGGGCGTCGACCCCTACCCGGTCGGCGTCCCGGCGCGCACCCACACGCTCGCCGAGGTCCGCCCCCTCGCGGGCGGCGGCGCGACGGTCACCGTCGCCGGCCGGATCATGCGCGTACGCGACTTCGGCGGCATCGTCTTCGTGACCCTGCGCGACTGGTCGGGCGACCACCAGCTCGCCCTCACCCGAGACGCCCTCGGCTCCCGGGAGGCCCTCGGAGTCTTCCGGGCCGACACCGACCTCGGCGACCACCTCTGCGTCACCGGCACGGCAGGCCTCAGCGACAAGGGCGAGCCGACCGTCTTCGTGACGGCCTGGCAGCTCACCGCCAAATGCCTGCGCCCCCTGCCCGACAAGCGCCGCGGCCTGACCGACCCCGAGGCCAAGGTCCGCATGCGCCACCTCGACCTGGTGGCCGGACCCGCCGCGCGCGACGTCGTGCGCGCCCGCTCGACCGCCGTCCAGGCCCTGCGCCAGGGGCTGCTGCGGCGCGGCTACCTCGAGGTCGAGACGCCCATGCTCCAGCAGATCCACGGCGGCGCCAACGCCCGGCCCTTCACCACCCACATCAACGCCTACGACCTCGACCTGTACCTGCGCATCGCCCCCGAGCTGTATCTGAAGCGGCTGTGCGTCGGCGGTCTGGAGAAGGTCTTCGAGATGGGCCGCACCTTCCGCAACGAAGGCGTCTCCTACAAGCACAATCCCGAGTTCACGATGCTCGAGGCCTACCAGGCGTACGCCGACTACGACGAGATGCTCCAGCTGGCCCGCGAGCTGATCCAGGGCGCCGCCACGGCCGCCTTCGGCTCACCGGTCGTCCGCAAGGACGGACGCGAGCACGACATCTCGGGGGAGTGGCCGGTGCGAACGGTCCACGGCGCGATCTCCGAGGCGCTCGGCGAGGAGATCGACGCCGACACGGACCTGGCGGACCTGCTGCGGCACTGCGACCGCGCCGGCGTCCCGTACACGCCGGACGACGGCCGGGGCGACGTCGTCCTGGAGATGTACGAGCGGCTCGTCGAGGAGAAGACCCTGATGCCGACCTTCTACAAGGACTTCCCCACCGACGTCTCCCCGCTCACCCGGCAGCACCGTCGCGACCCGCGTCTCGCGGAACGCTGGGACCTCGTCGCCTTCGGCACCGAACTCGGCACCGCGTACTCGGAGTTGACCGATCCGGTCGAGCAGCGCCGGCGGCTGACCGAGCAGTCCCTGCTGGCCGCCGGAGGCGACCCGGAGGCGATGGAGCTCGACGAGGACTTCCTCGACGCCCTCGAGTACGCGATGCCGCCGACCGGCGGCCTGGGCATCGGCGTCGACCGCCTCGTCATGTTCCTCACCGGGCTCACCATCCGCGAGACCCTGCCGTTCCCGCTGGTGCGGCACCGCTGAGCGGGCCGCCGGCGCCGAGCGCTGCACGGCCGAGCGCTGCACGGCCGAGCGCTGCACGGCCGGGCGCCGCGCTGCGCCGGGCGGGTGGAATCATGCCGCCGGTCCGGTGTCGGCAGGGTGCGCCGGGCGCCGCTCGGGCGACTGATGACTGCATGAAGAAGGAGCAGTTGTTCACGCGGCGCCGGGCGTTGCTCGCGGGCGCCGCCGCCGTCGGAGCGGTCGGCACGGCCGGAGTGTTCACGTGGGGCGACAGGGGCGGGCCGGTCCGGGCCCCCGCCGCCGGCGCCCCGGCCCGCAGCCTCCCGCTGAAGCCCTCCGCCTACCGACTCCAGCCGCTGACCGGCTACGGTCCCCCGCGCGCCGCGCCCGCCCGCACCCCCGTGCGCCACGAACCCCTGCTGCGGATGACCGGGCGCGGCCGCACCATGGTGCTGACCTTCGACGACGGACCCGACCCCCACTACACCCCCGGCATCCTCGACACGCTGGCCGAGTACGACGTGCGCGCGACGTTCTTCGTGTGCGGCGAGATGGCCGTCGACCACCAGGACCTGCTGGCGCGGATGGCCGACGAGGGCCACGTCGTGGGCAACCACACCTGGTCCCACCCCCTGCTCACCAGGCTGACCCGTGCTCAGATCCGCTCCGAGATGTCCCGCACCAGCGACGTCATCGAGGAGGGCTACGGTGAGCGGCCCCGCTGGTTCCGCGCCCCCTACGGCGCGTGGAACCGCGCGGCCTTCCGGATCGGCGCCGAACTGGGCATGGAACCGCTCGCCTGGACGGTCGACACCCTCGACTGGACCACCCCCGGCGCCGGCGTGATCGTCGACCGGGTCGAGAAGGGCGCCGCCCCCGGCGTCGTGGTGCTCTCGCACGACGCCGGGGGCGACCGCACCCAGAGCAG
>NZ_JBEPBI010000495.1:0-2392 GCF_040299045.1 Streptomyces sp. NPDC001027 | reverse complement strand
GACGCCTCGTGAGGTCACCTGGACCAGGGCCGGGCCGGCGCTTCCACCCCCACCGTTCCTGCCATGGTGCAGCGTTCGGCTCTGCACGATCACCCATCCCACGCCTCAAAGTCCCACGCCCCGAAATCGGGCGCACCCTGCCCGGGTCGGAACGTCACCGTCCAGCGCCTGGCCGCGCAGATCAGCGACGTCGACGCGGGAGGAAGGATCCTTTCCGTCGAGGTGGGCGGTCGGCCGGACTCCCCCTACAGCGGCACGATGGGGGATCACTCGACCGCGTTCATCGTGCAGGAGAGCGCGGTGCTGCGCAGGTTGGTCGGCTTCACGGCCGCTGACGCGGCGAGGAGCCTCGCCGACCTGTACACCGAGTGCACGAGGCTTCCCGGCTTCAAGCTGGTCGGCGGAGTGCCGGACAGGCAGCGCAGCCGCCTGGCGGAGGCGGACGCCGAAGTGCGCACCCTCCTGCGCGATCTGACGGACGGTGGGAAAGGGGTCACCGAAGAAGAGCGGCTGCCCAAGCTCCAGGAACTGGTCAGCGCGTTCCTTCAGTTCCGCGAGCTGATCCCGCTGACGACGCTGGCGACCAATGTGGTCGGGCAGTCCAGTGCCGGCAAGGGGCACGGCGAAGCCAAGTGGCACGAGATCCTGTCCGCCTACGTGGCCAAGGGGTGCCCGGCCACCGGAGCGGCGCTGGCCAAGGAGGCGGCACTGGGACTGCTGGACGCGAAGGGCGCCGTCCTGGTCGCGGTCGAGACGGACCCGCATCGGCTGGCAAGGCTGGCACCCGGGATCGACCCGGCCCTCACCTCGGACCAGCGACTCGCCGCCGTCCTCGTACAGCATGTCCGGTCCGTCGAGCTCGGCTATCCCGGGACGTTCGCGGGAGCGTGGCCCGGCAGGAACGAGGGCGAGATCGTTGCCGACATGGCACAGCCCGTCCAGGTGCTCCTGGCCGCGCGGCAGCAGGCGGACATCGCCTACTACCTGGGGAGGATCTCGGCGGTGGATGAGCAGCTGAGGGCCCTCGACTGCGCGGCCCGGGGCTCCGATGGGGCGCTCACCAAAGCCGATCAGACCACCTGGGACAAAGCGCTGGCGTGGCGGGACCACTTCGCCGCCGTGGTCACGGCCAACAAGGGCGCCGTGCCCCCCGCACCGACCGTCACGTCCCACAAGGACGTCCTCAACGCGACACGGCCTTCGAGAAACCGCAAGCCCGCCAAGCCCCCGTTCGATCCGAGCCAGAGCTCCGCGCGAACCACCAACAGCACCACCACCAGCACCACCACCACCAACAGCAGCAGCAGCAGCAGCAGTTCAGCGTCGAAGAAGGACGACATGGAGGTGGAGGGGGCGCCCAAGCAGGCCAAGGCGGAGACTGAGGAGAACCCCGCGGCGCTCGGGAGCCTGGCTGCGCAGATCATCCTGCGCGGCGGCGCCATCGACGACATGCTCTCGGAGGGGCGGCCCAAGAAGCACTTCCACGGGTCCATGGGCGCGCACACGACCGCCTGGACCGCCCACATCGACGCGATCCGCGCCTGCATCCTGGGCAAGAGCGTGGCCCAGGCCATCAGGGACCTGGGCGTATTGAAGGACGAGACGATGGCGACCCGGCCCGCCCTCGAAGACGCCGCATTCGCGTTCCCGGCCGAGCGCCAGATCGCACTCATGTCCGCGCAGGAGGTCCTGGTCCGCGAGTTCGAGCAGGCCGAAAGGGCGAGGTCCGAGACGGCCCCTCTCCTGCTCCAGCGCTGCATCACCAGCCTGCTCGTCTACACCGAGTGCCTGCCAGGTGCGACCCTTGAGGCGGCCGATACCAACGGACGCGGCGAGGGCGCGGCGAGGGCAGCACTCCTCGCGTACGAGGCCGGCTGCGCCAAGGGCGCGCCCACCCTGTCGCGCGCGGAGGTGGGGACCCAGGTGATGACCCTGCTCGACCTCTCGTCCCGGGCCGAAAAGAACATCACCGACAAGCAGAAGCACACGCTCCTGGAGAACCACATGCGCGTGATACGCCGCGCCTATCCCTACGCCGCCCATGCCATCGGCTGGTCCAAGCCGTCCTGATCCGACTGGTCTCCCACGCCCCGCCGATCACCCGCCTGCCCGGACTCGCCCGGGCCCGCAGACCCCACGTCGAATACGGACCTTCGCGGCACCCCAGCCGCCAAGGACCCCGACCACTGCGGGCCGGGACGAGAAACCGCACGAGAAGGCCCTACGATCTGCGCATGTTCAAACGACGCAGACATGACAACTTAGCCGACCTGCCGCGCGATCCTCGAGCCGACCGGTATCCCATGCCGACCGTGCCGCACGGCTCAGTCGTTCCCCCACCAGTCCCACGTAGAACTTGATGTCGGGGGTCGATTCAGTGATCACGAGTCCG
>NZ_JBEPBI010000494.1:0-2404 GCF_040299045.1 Streptomyces sp. NPDC001027 | reverse complement strand
ACACCGCTCAGCGGCAGCTCCGGGTGCATCGAGAGCGTGTCCAGCACGCCCGCCAGGCAGTCCGCGAACAGCAGGACCGTCTTCGCCTCGAACAGATCGGAGGCGGCCGTCACCGAACCCCGGATCCCGGACGGTGCGCCGTCCGGCCCCATGACCTCGGTGAACGACAGCTCCAGGTCGAACTTGGCCGCCGACGCGCCGGCGGGGGCCGCGGCGGACACCTCGACGCGCTCCCCGTCCAGCATGGTCCGCGCGGCGTTCTGCAGGGTCAGCATCACCTGGAACAGCGGGTGCCGGGACAGCAACCGGGCCGGGGCCAGTTCCTCGACCAGCCGCTCGAACGGCAGGTCCTGGTGACCGAACGCGGCGAGGCTGGTCGCCCGCACCCGGCGCAGCGCCTCCCGGAACGTAGGGTCACCGGTGAGGTCCGTACGCAGCACGAGCGTGTTCACGAAGAAGCCGACCAGGTCGTCCAGCGCTTCGTCGGTCCGGCCCGCGACGTCCGTCCCGAGCGGGATGTCCGTCCCCCCGCCGAGGCGGCTCAGCAGGACGGCCAGGGCCGCCTGCAGCACCATGAACGGCGTGGCGCCCTCGGCCTGTGCCAGCTCCAGCAGCCGGGCGTGCGTCTGCGCGGAGATCTCCAGCCGCACCCGGTGACCCTGGTACGAGGCCGCCGCGGGGCGCGGGTGGTCGACCGGCAGCGCGAGCTCCTCAGGGAGGCCCGCCAGCGCGTCGCGCCAGTAGTTCATCTGCCGGTGCAGCAGGCTGTTCGGGTCGTCCGCCTCGCCCAGCAGCTCGCGCTGCCAGATCGCGTAGTCCGCGTACTGGACCGGCAGGGGTGCCCATTCGGGCGGCCGGCCCTCGCTACGGGCCTGGTACGCCGTCATGAGGTCGCGGGTGAACGGGCCCGTCGACCAGCCGTCGCTGGCGATGTGGTGGAACACCACGACCAGCACCTGTTCCTCCGGCGATGCGGCCAGCAGCCAGGCGCGGACCGGCACTTCGGCCGCCAGGTCGAAGGTGTGTCCCTCGGCTGCCGCGATCGCGGCGTCGAGCTCCGCCCGGGGCACCTCCTCGACCGACAGCTCCCAGGCCAGGTCGTCGAGCTTCAGCACGCTCTGGTACGGCTCGCCGTCCACGGTCGTGAACACGGTCCGCAGGATCTCGTGGCGGCCGATGACGTCCCGCAGGGCGGTGTTCAGCGCCGCCCGGTCCGTCCCAGCGGTGAGCGGGAGGATCAGTGGCACGTTGTAGGTGGCGCTCGGCCCCTCCAGCTGGGAGATGAACCACAGCCGCCGCTGCGCGAAGGACAACGGAATCATCAGGACTCCTCCTGGTTGGGCCTCGGCCGCAGGGCCGGCCTGGTTGGTGCCGGCGCCGTCCTCTCCGCCAGTCGGGCGGCGAGCTCGGCCGGAGTCGGGGCGTCGAACAGCACCGCGATCTCCACCTCGACGTTCAGCAGGGTCCGGATCCGGTTGGTCAGGCGGACGGCGAGCAGGGAGTGGCCACCGAGGGCGAAGAAGTCGTCGTCCACACCGACCTCGGGCACGCGCAGCACCTCGGCGAACGCCTCACACAGCACCCGCTCACGCTCGCTCGCCGGCGCCCGGCCGGACCCGGCACCACCCGACACCTCCGGCGCCGGCAGCACCTTGCGGTCCAGCTTCCCGTTACCCGTCAACGGCAGCGCCACCAACACCACGACCGCCGACGGCACCATGTACTCGGGCAACCGACGACCGGCGAACTCCCTTACAAGAGCGGGCAGTCCGGCAACATCCTCATCAGGATCGTCGGCAACGACATACGCCACCAGGCGGACATCGCCGGGCACATCCTCACGAGCGACCACAGCCGCCCGCGCGACCTGCGGGTGACCGGCGACGACAGCCTCGACCTCACCCGGCTCGATCCGGAAACCACGGACCTTCACCTGCTCATCCGCACGCCCCAAAAACTCCAGCTGACCATCCCCACGCCAGCGAGCGACATCACCCGAGCGATACATCCGCACACCCGCCTCGAACGGGTTCGCCACAAAGCGCTCCGCCGTCAGACCCGGCCGCCCCACATATCCACGCGCCAACTGCGCACCCGCGATGTACAACTCACCCGCCACACCCGGCGCCACCGGACGCAACGCACCATCCAGCACAAACAGCCGCACGTTCGCCACCGGACGACCGATCGGCACCACCGCACCGACCTCATCACCGGCCCGCACCTCGAACACCGCACAGCCGACCGTCGCCTCCGTCGGACCGTACTCGTTCACCACCACCGACCCCGGCGCACGCTCCAACAGACCCCGCACCACCGAACCGGCCAACGCCTCACCACCCACCACCCACGTACTCGCGGCGCCGGCCACCTGGGCATCCGTCAGCATCTCGCCAAGCAGCGG
>NZ_JBEPBI010000493.1:0-2433 GCF_040299045.1 Streptomyces sp. NPDC001027 | reverse complement strand
CCTCGCCCTGGACGGGCGCGGCCAGGACGCCCGCGTCGACGGAGGCGTACCCCAGCGAGCGGACGTCCGCGTTGGGGAAGGCTCTGGCGATCAGCGGGCGCTGGTCCTCGTAGAACGCCTCGCCTCCGAACAGGAAGAGATGGACGGACGGCAGCTGTTCGCCGCGGGCGACGAGGTGCGCCGCGACCTGGCCGAGGGTGGTCGGCGTGGACAGGGCGACGGTCGCCTCGTGCTCCGCCATCATCTCCGCCATGGTGGCGGGCGACGGGGACCCCGCGATCGGCAGATGGACGACGGGGACCGAAGTCTCCTGCAGACACAGCACGTTGAACAGGAAACTGGCGTACAGCTCCCCGGCGTAGAAGAAGTTGGCGACACGGTCGCCGGTGCGCAGACCGGCCTGACCGTAACCGTCTCCCTGCAGTCGCGCCATGGCGTGCAGCTCGGCCCGGGTGTAGACGGTCAGCTTGGGATCGCTGGTGGTGCCGCCGGTCTTGAAGACGACGCCGTCGACCTGACTTGACGTCAAGACCTTGTTGTCCCGGGGCGTGTTGGCTTCCCAGAAACCGGTGTGGTCGATGATGGGGAGATCCTCGAGACGGAGAGGCCCGTCCGTCTTCAGACCCGCGTAGAGGTCCTGGTAGTAGGGGGAGTTGCGGCGGGCGAACTCGACGAGTTCGGTGAGGAGTTGGTCGCTCATGTCGATACCTCGCGGGGTGTGTGACGCACTGCGGGTTCGGATACGGATGTCAGGCACAGGTGCGGGTGGAGCAGTCGGCCCGCGGCCGAAGGTCTTCTAGTCCGGCCGTCGCACGGACGACTGGACCGGGCAGCGCACCGCGTCGGCGGCGGGTGGCACGGTGGCTCTGCCCACGCGCAGGACCGCGAGGACCCGGTCGTCACCGGGGAGGCCGACCTCCGAGGGGGCCGGCAGCGAGCCGAACTCCGTGCGCAGAGGCTGCGCGGCGTATCCGTTCTCGACCAGGGCGAGCCACACGTGCATCAGCGCCTCCCCGGCCTTGATCCGGTCCGCGACGGTCGTGCGGGGCCCGCGCAGCACGAGCACGGCTCCGCACTCGCGCACCCGTCGCGCCCGTTCCCGCGCGACGGCGCCCGTCAGGGTGCGGCCCGCCGCCCGCCCGGCGGCCGGCGCCCCCGTCGCGGCCCGGGCGAGGAGCCCGGTGACGCCGGAGGCGGCGAGCAGGTCGTGCGGGGCGCCGAAGGAGTCGCGACCCGACGGGACGCCGGCGCGCCTGCGCAGCCACGCCCGGATCTCTTCGGCCCGGTCGGGGTCGATCGCCGCGGCGGCGTCGCGTTCGGCCCTGGCCATCCGGTCGAGTGCGGCGGCGCCGGTGACCGTGTCGAGGGTGATCCTCCGGTCGACGCACACCTTCTCGACCAGCTTGGCCGTGGTGGTGTCGATCGGGGTGCGCAGCATGTCGCCGCGGTGGGTGGCGCGTACGCCCAGCACGCCCTGGCGGGTCAGGACGTCACTGCGCAGACGGTCGAGGTGGAACCGTCCGACGGGCGCGTCCGGCTCGAAGCCCGAGGACCCGTCGGCTGTCCGGGTGAGTTCGGTGGCGGCGGACTCAGCGGCTTCCCATTCCCCGTGCGCCAGATGGGACATGGCGGCCAGGGCGCAGCCGAGGGCTTCGGCCCAGCCCTGCCGGTCCGGTTCGGCGGCGGGCCAACGCCCGATCCGCGGCGCCAGGCCGATGGTTCGGTCGTCCAGGATGTCGAAGTGCCACGGCTGCGCGTTGTACGGCGAGGGGGCGAGCCGGGCGCCCTCCAGCAGGGGTGCGAGCCGCTGGGGCAGCGGGCGCTGCTGCGGTCCGCTCGCAACGGGCTGCGACGGCCTGCCGTTCCGGGTCACTCGGCGTATGGTCCGCAGGGTCCGGGCGAGTTCCAGCGGCATGCGTGCCCGGTACGCCGCCGCGGCCGTCCAGGGCATGGCCGCGGCGTGCAGGTCCACGGTGACGACGGGACGCACGCGGCGGTTCATGAGCAGGTCGACGATGACCCTGCTGCCGATCGCGCCCATGGCCATGACGCAGTAGGAGATCTGCGGCCAGGTCCCGCCGTTCTCCAGCCGGTCGGACAGCACGGGGAGGTAGTCGGTGGGGAAGTGGGTTCTGCCGAACCACCGCACGGAGTCCCACAACCGGCTCTCCCGATGCGCTTCGGCGGTGGCCTTCCCGTGGAACGGCACGGGATTGCGCCGGTAGTCGAAGACGAACACCGCGGGCTTGCCGCCCCAGTCCACTCCGGCGACGACGGGGATGCCCCGCCGGGAGGCGCCGGCGTGCAGCTGGTACTTGACCCAGGCGGACATCGCGGGGTCGATGGCGTCGAAGGCGACGTGCGCGCCGTCGAGCGCTTCGTCGAGGCTCTCCAGCGTCAGCCCCTCCGTGTAGGTGCGGACCTCGGAACAGG
>NZ_JBEPBI010000492.1:0-2467 GCF_040299045.1 Streptomyces sp. NPDC001027 | reverse complement strand
AGGACGTTGCGCAGCTCCACCGCGATCAGCGAGTCCACGCCCAGATCGCGGAAGGCCCGCTCCGCACCCACCTGCTCGACGCCCTCGTACCCGAGTGCCGCCGCGGCCCGGGCGCGGACCTCTGTGAGGAGTTCCCGCTGGCGCGCCTCAGGGGAGAGGCCGCGCAGACGCGCCTGGAGTCCGGTCGTGACGGTCTCGGCGGTGACCTGGGGTCCGACCGGGGCACGGTACACCTCTGCGAGCAACGGGCTGTGCCGGACCGCGGTGAAGGCAGCGCCGAAACGGCTCCATTCGACGTCGGCCACGAAGGCGGCGGCGGTCGCGTCC
Source organism: Streptomyces sp. NPDC001027 (assembly GCF_040299045.1). Lineage (NCBI taxonomy): Bacteria > Bacillati > Actinomycetota > Actinomycetes > Kitasatosporales > Streptomycetaceae > Streptomyces > Streptomyces sp. NPDC001027. Next base: position 2,140 of record NZ_JBEPBI010000492.1, on the reverse strand, counting down.
CCAGCGGCGGCGGCGAGGGCGTCCAAGGCACGGTCAGGGTCGAGGAGGCCCACGCCGCCTCTCAGCTGCCGGCCCTCCGCGTCGGCGTCGGCGGCCATGCCGCCGCCTGCCCACGGCCCCCAGGCGATGGAGGTGGCGGGCAGCCCCTCGCTCCTGCGCCGCTCCGCGAGGGCGTCCAACAGGGCGTTGGCGGCCGCGTAGTTGGCCTGTCCGGCGGAGCCGACCGTGCCGGCGAAGGACGAGAAGAGGATGAAGGCGGAGAGCTCGCGGTCCCGGGTCAGCTCGTCGAGGTTGCGCGCGCCCATGACCTTGGCGGCGAAGACCTTCTTGAAGGCGGCCGGCGTGAGGCCGTCGAGGACGCCGTCCTCCAGCGCCCCTGCCGTGTGGACGACCGCGTCCACGGGGTGGGCGTCGAGGAGCGCCCGCAACGCTTTACGGTTCGTCAGGTCCAGTGCTGCGAACGTCACTTCGGCACCGACCTCAAGCAGTTCGCCGCGCAGCTCCTCGGCGCCCGGCGCCCCGTCCCCGTTGCGGCTGACCAGGATCAGGCGCGCGGCGCCCGCTCGGGCGGCCCACCGGGCCACTCTGGCCCCCAGTGCGCCCGTGCCGCCGGTCACCAGGACCGTGCCGGACGGCTGCCAGGCGGATTCCGGTGCGGGAGAGGCCGGGACCAGGCGGCGGCCCACGAGTCCGCCGGATCGGACCGCGACCTGGTCCTCGCGTGGACCCATGGCCGTCACGCCGTCGGCGAGCAGGGTGACCAGCCGGGCGGCCGAACGCCGGTCCAGGGTCGTGGGAAGGTCCACGAGACCGCCCCAGCGGTCGGGGTGTTCCAGAGCGACGACGCGCCCCAGGCCCCAGACGGCGGCCTGGTCGGGTTCCGGGGCCGGATCGGCGGCCGTGACGGTGACGGCTTCCCGGGTCAGGGTCCAGAGCGGCGCCGAGACGGCGGCGTCGCCGAGGGCCTGGACGAGCACCGTGCTCGCGAGAACGCCGTGGGGCACGTCTCCGTTCGCCCCGCGCTCCAGGGCGAGGGTGGAGACGACGCCGGCGACCGGGGCGTCGCCGACGGCCACGGCGATACGGCGCGCCAACTCCGCCCGGCTGTCGCTGTGATGGTGCTCGACGGCGACCAGTTCCGCACCGGCGTCGTGCAGGGCGCCGGTCAGGGCGCCGTCCCAGCCGTCCGCGCCTGCCGAGGACACGGGCCTCAGGAACAGCCAGCGCCCGGACAGCCGAGCGCCCTCGGACAGGCCGGCGACCGTGCGCCAGACGACACGGTGGTGCAGGCCGGCGGCGACGGCCGAGCCGTCCTCGGCGTAGGAACGCTCCAGCCAGAACCGGTCACGGCGGAAGGCGTAGGTGGGCAGCTCGACCGTGCCTGCCCCCGGGAGGAGCGTGGCCCACGCCACCGACGCGCCGCTCAGATGCAGTCGCGCGAGGGCCGCCACGAAGTGCCGGGGCTCCTGTCCGTCCTTGCGAAGGACCGGCGCGTACAGCACGTCGTCCGCCGCGCAGTTCTGCGCGAGTGCGGTGAGGGTGGAGTCCGGGCCGATCTCCAGGAAGCGGGTCACGCCCTCGCCTGCCAGCACGCCGACCCCGTCGGCGAAACGCACCGCCTCCCGCACATGCCGCACCCAGTACTCCGCCGACGCCAACTCGCCCTCCACCGCGAGCCGACCCGACACGTTCGACACCAACGGAACCGACGCAGAACCGTAGGCGATCCCTTCCGCGACCTCGCGGAAGGCATCCAGCATCGGCTCCATCAACGGCGAGTGGAACGCATGCGACACCCGCAGAACAGACGTCCGCCGGCCCAACGCCCTGAGCTCATCGGCGACCTCGACGACCGCCGCCTCGACGCCCGCGATCACCACCGCGCGCGGGCCGTTCACCGCGGCGACCGACGCCTCGGCCCCACGGCCCTCCAGCAGCGGCAGCACCTCCTCCTCGGCCGCCTCCACCGCCACCATCACACCGCCCGACGCCAACCCCTGCATCAACCGACCCCGCGCCGCCACCAGCGCACACGCGTCCTCCAACGACAACACACCCGCCACATGCGCAGCCGCGATCTCACCGACCGAATGCCCCATCAGGAAGTCCGGACGCACCCCGAACGACTCCACCAGACGGA
>NZ_JBEPBI010000491.1:0-2507 GCF_040299045.1 Streptomyces sp. NPDC001027 | reverse complement strand
TCTGCTTCCGCCGCCCCGCCCGCGGGGGGCGCCGGGGGGGGGGGGGCGGGGGCCGCTCGACTTAGGTGGGCCCTGCCCCCCCCCCGCCCCCCCCCCCTTCTCCTGTCATGCCGTAGCCGTCCCCGCTCGCGCCGAGAGCGCGCCCGCGGTCAGTAACGCGGGCGGCTGAACCAGGCTCCGCCGCTGATCATCGCGGAGAGGATGATGCCGCCGAAGGCGAGCGAGATGACGCCGCCGAAGGTGCCCGAACCACCGGCGCCGTTCACGATGTTGGCGAGGCTGCCCAGGATCATCAGCGAGCTGTACACGATCGTGGTGACGCGGATGCCGCCGCGGCCCGTCTTGAACTTGACGCCCAGGAAGATCGACAGGCTGCCCAGCACCAGCATCAGCAGCGCGACCCCGATGACGATGCCGGTCGCCGCGCTGCTGTCGTCGCCGGAGCCGAACGCGTTGGACGTGTCCTGCGCGGCGCCCGCCAGGATGCCGATGAACACGCCGGCCAGGAACTGGAACCCGGCGACGATGAACAGCAGCACCCGGGCGGTCTTCACCAGTCCGGGCATCTCCTGCGGGACGCCGTAGCCGTACCCCTGGGGGACGGGCGGGGCCTGCGGGTAGCCGTAGCCGGGCTGTCCCTGGGGAGCGGTGGGGTAGCCGTAGCCGGGCTGGGGCGGCGGGCCCTGCGGCGGGTAGCCGGGCGGCTGGCCCTGGGGCGGGCCGTAGGGGTTGTTCGGGTCGCCGAAACTCATGGCGGTCCTTCCTCCGTTGCATTCGAGTGCGGGGACGCGCGGCCTGGCTCGGAGGAAGGTTCTACAGATGCGGTTCGTCCCCCCGGTACTGCCCGCGGCACTGTGCCGTCAATCGTTCTGCAATGGCCGGTTTGTTGTCCAGCCGCATTCCGCGGCAAAGGGCATGTGTTGTGCAAGTGCAACATCGACGATCACTTCCGCACACCTGCCGGTTCCGCCTCTTCGCCCCGGACGGGATTCCCGGATTGGAACCGGGAGGCCGTCATCCGCGAGGATGGGACCATGACCGCCCAGATTCTCGATGGCAAGGCCACCGCAGCCGAGATCAAGTCCGATCTGACCGCCCGCGTGGCGGCGCTGAAGGAGAAGGGCGTGACGCCCGGACTCGGCACGATCCTCGTCGGCGCCGATCCCGGCAGCCAGAAGTACGTGGCCGGCAAGCACCGTGACTGCGCCGAGGTCGGCATCGCCTCCATCCAGCGCGAACTGCCGGACACGGCCACCCAGGAGGAGATCGAGGCGGTCGTCCGCGAACTGAACGACGACCCCGCCTGCACCGGTTACATCGTGCAGCTGCCGCTGCCCAGGGGCATCGACGAGAACCGGATCCTGGAGCTGATGGACCCGGCGAAGGACGCCGACGGCCTGCACCCGACGAACCTCGGCCGGCTCGTCCTGAACGAGCCCGCCCCGCTGCCCTGCACCCCCAACGGCGTGCTCACGCTGCTGCGCCGGTACGGCGTCGAGATCAAGGGCGCGGAGGTCGTGGTCGTCGGCCGCGGCGTCACCATCGGCCGTCCGATGCCGCTGCTGCTGACCCGGCGCAGTGAGAACGCGACGGTGACCCAGTGCCACACCGGCACCCGTGACCTCTCGGCGCACCTGAAGCGGGCCGACGTCATCGTCGCCGCCGCCGGCTCCGCGCACCTGGTGGGGGCCGAGGACGTCAAGCCGGGCGCGGCCGTGCTCGACGTCGGCGTCTCCCGCAACGCGGAGGGGAAGATCGTCGGCGACGTCCACCCGGACGTGCGCGAGGTGGCCGGCTGGATCTCCCCGAACCCCGGCGGGGTGGGCCCGATGACCCGCGCCCAGCTGCTCGTCAACGTGGTCGAGGCGGCGGAGCGCAGTGTCGGCTGACGGCGTCTTCGGGAAGACCGACGACATGGACGGCAGCGGCGGCCGCAGCGCCGACGGGGCCGCCGACGGGCTCGACCACGGGCCCGAAGGCGGGATCGACGGCGGGATCGACAGCGCCGGCGACGACATCGAGGTGCGGGACCCGGTCAGTGCGCCCGACGCCGACGGCGTGCCGCGGCGCACCACCCGCCGTTTCCCCAAGTTCACCCGGGACACCGCACGTCCCGAGGGCGCCGGGCGGGCCGCGCCCGGCGACGCGCTGGCCGCCCGGCAGTGGCCGATCATCGTGGTGCTGGGCATCGTCGCGCTCGGTCTGCTGGTGACCGCGCTCGACGTGTTCCGGGTCGGCACGATCCTGATCGGCGTCGGACTGCTGACCGGCGCGGGCCTGCGCTGGACGCTGCCAGGCGTCGGCATGCTCGCCGTGCGCTCCCGGTTCACCGACATCGTGACGTACGGCGTGCTCGGCACGGTCATCGTCCTGCTGGCGCTGATGGCGCAGCCGGACCCGTGGCTGCAGATCCCGTTCCTCAAGGACACCCTGCACTTCACGGTCAGCAGCAGCTGACGGCGCCAAGACGCACGGCGGCCCGTCCTCATCCCCCGAAGAGGACGGGC
>NZ_JBEPBI010000490.1:0-2513 GCF_040299045.1 Streptomyces sp. NPDC001027 | reverse complement strand
CCTACTACGACTACCAGGGCGGCGCGGGCTGGGGCTACGCCGACGACGAAGGCCTGACCAAGGCCTCCAACCGCACCTGGTCGCAGTGGCGCGGCTACGGCAAGGTCATGGAGACCTCCGGCGACGCCGAAGGCCCCCGCTCGAAGAAGTCCACCCTGTACCTGCGCGGCCTGGACGGCGAGAAGGAGCTCGACGGCACACCCCGCGTGGAGAAGGTCACCGACTCCACCGGCACCGCTCTCGACGACTCCCGCCAGCTGTCCGGCTTCGTGCGCGAGACGATCGTCTACAACGGAACCGACGAGGTCGGCGGCACGATCAACACCCCGTGGTCGCACCGGACGGCCAGTCACACCTACAGCTGGGGGACCACCGACTCCTGGATCGTCCAGCCCGGTGAGACCACGACGCGCACCAAGACGTCCACCGGCACCCGTACGGTCAAGCAGAAGACGACGTATGACACCACGTACGGCATGCCGCTCACCGTCGAGGACGGCGGCGACTCGGCCAAGACCGGCGACGAGACCTGCACCCGCACCGGCTACGCCCGCAACACGACGGACTGGCTGGTGAACAAGGTCAGCCGGGTCGAGGTCTACTCCGTGGGCTGCACGACCGTCCCGGCGGTGCCCGCAGACGTCATCTCCGACGCCACCACCGCCTACGACAACCAGGCGGTCGGCGCGGCGCCCACCAAGGGCGACATCACCGCCACCGCTCGGGTCGCGAGCTATGAGCCGGTGACCAAGGCGCCCGTCTACCAGCAGGTGTCCGGCGCGACGTTCGACAAGCTGGGCCGTCCCCTCACCGAGACCAACGCCCTGGGCCGCACGGTCAGGACGACCTACGCCCCCGACGACACCGGCTACGGTCCGCTGACGTCGAAGACGACCGTCGACCCCAAGCTGTACTCCTCCACCACCGTGGTGGACCCGGCGTGGGGCACCGCCACCAAGACCACCGACGCCAACGGCAACGTCACCGAGTGGTCCCTGGACGCGCTCGGGCGGGTGCGCTCGGTGTGGAAGCCGGACCGTTCCCGCACCCTCGGCGACGCGGCCACCCTGGTCTACGCCTACAGCATCAACAACGACAAGGAGACCTGGGTCCGCACCGACGCCCTCAAGAACGACGGGCAGACCTACAACAGCTCCTACGAGATCTTCGACTCGCTCCTGCGCTCCCGCCAGAAGCAGGTCCCCGCACCGGACGGCGGCCGGGTGATCTCCGAGACGCTGTACGACGACCGCGGCCTCGCCTACCTCACAAACGAGCAGGTCCACGACAATCTCGCCCCGTCGGGCGCCCTGGCCAACACCTTCCCCGGCTCCGTGCCCGCCTCGACCGAGACGGTGTACGACGCCGCAGGCCGCGCTGCCGAGTCCGTGTTCCGCGTCTACGACCAGGAGAAGTGGCGGACCAGGACCGACTACCAAGGCGACCGCACCGCCGTCACCGCCGCCGCGGGCGGCACCGGCACCCTCAGCATCACCGACGCCCGCGGCCGCATCCTGGAGCGCCGTGAGTACGGCGGCCCCGCCCCGACCGGCGCCGACTACACGCGCACCCTCTTCGAGCACGACCCCTCCGGCCGGCTCACGAAGATGACCGGTCCCGACAACGCCGTCTGGTCGTACGGCTACGACCTGCGCGGCCGCAAGATCACCTCCACCGACCCCGACAAGGGCACCGTCACCACCGCCTACAACGACGCCGACCAGCCGATCACCACCACCACGACCCTGCTGCAGACCACCCGCACCCTGATCACCGACTACGACGAGCTCGGCCGCAAGACGGGCACCTGGGACGGCGTGAAGGACAACGCCCACCAGCTGACCAGGTTCACCTACGACTCCCTCGCCAAGGGACAGGTGACCGCGGCCATCCGCTACGTCGGCGGCACCACCGGCAAGATCTACTCCCAGGCCGTCACCGGCTACGACGCACTCGGCCGTCCCAAGGGCGGCAAGACCGTCATCGCCGCCGGCGACCCCCTGGTCGCCGCGGGCGCGCCGCAGACCTTCACCACCTCGACCGTCTACAACCGAGACGGCACGGTGCAGTCCACGTCCATGCCCGCGGTGGGCGGCCTGCCCGCCGAGACCGTGGCCAACACCTACAACAGCCTCGGCATGCTCACCGGCACGTCAGGCATGACCGGCTACGTCCAGAACATCGGCTACTCCCCGTACGGCGAGATCGAGGAGACGCGCCTGGGCACCTCCACCGGCGCCAAGCAGCTGCAGGTCCTCAACCGCTACGAGGACGGCACCCGCCGCCTGTCCAACATGCACACGGTCGACCAGACCAACGCCGGCTACACCAGCGACGTCGACTACGCGTACGACGCGACCGGCAACGTCAAGTCCGTCACCGACAAGGCGGCGGGCAAGGACGCCCAGTGCTTCGCCTACGACGGCCACCGCCGCCTCACCGAGGCCTGGACCCCGTCCTCGGGCGACTGCGCCACCGCCCGCTCGGCGTCCGCCCTCGGCGGCCAGGCCCCG
>NZ_JBEPBI010000489.1:0-2532 GCF_040299045.1 Streptomyces sp. NPDC001027 | reverse complement strand
CCGCAGACGCCGGGTGCGGCGCCGAACAGTCCCGCTACGAGATGTGCATCGACGGCGAGAGCCGCAAGGCCGCCGGCGGCGAATGGTCCCCACCGACAACCCCTACCTGGGCACACCATGGGCCGAAATCGCCAAGGACGCCGAGCAGGACGTCGACGACGCGGTGCGGGCCGCCCACCGCGCCTTGCACACCGGCCCCTGGGCCGAGCTGACCGCCAGTGCGCGGGGCGCTCTGCTGCGGCGGCTCGGCGACGCCATCGCCGCGAACGCCCGCCGGCTCGCCGAGACCGAGGTCCGCGACAACGGCAAGCTCTTCACCGAGATGCACGGCCAGGTCGGCTACGTACCCCAGTGGTTCCACTATTACGGCGGGCTGGCGGACAAGGTCGAGGGCACCGTCCCGCCGTTGGACAAGAAGGGCTACTTCGCCTACACGAAGAAGGAGCCCGTCGGGGTCGTCGCAGTCATCACTCCGTGGAACTCCCCACCGGGGCGCTCGCCGACCGCTGCGGTCCCGCCCGGTCATGTTCGCCTTCTCGATCTGCGGCATGCTCCTGACGGTCCCGATCACGACCGTCCTCGGCCACACGCGCAGCCCATGGCTCGCCTTCCTCCTGATGACCGCGGCGCTGACCTTCCTCAGCGGCCACTCGGCCCTGGCCGCCGTCATCAAGGCCGAGATGTTCCCCACCAAGGTCCGGGCCCTGGGCGTCGGCCTGCCGCACGCCCTGGTCACCGCCACCTTCAGCGGCCTGACCGAGCCGATCGCGCCGGCCCTGAAGAAGGGCGGCCACGAGACCGTCTTCTTCTGGTACGTCACCGCGTGCGTCGGCGTGACCTTCCTGGCCACGCTCGTCGTACGCGAGCCCTCCCGCACCTCCCTCCTGGAAGACTCGACGCCCGCCCCGCAGGCCACCGCCCCACCGACCTGACTCCGTCATAAGGAACAAGCCCATGCCCGCCTCTCTCGCCTCCCTCGTGGAGTCATGGCATCCCGAACCGGTCACCGGCGCGGACGCCCTGCCGCCCGCTCCGGCGGCCGCGCTGTCGGCACTGCTGGACCTCGCCGATCCCGCCGCCATGTCCGGGGATCCGCTGCCGCCGCTGTGGCAGTGGCTCTACTTCCTGCACTGGGCGCCCCAGCAGGCCCTCGGCCCGGACGGGCACCTGCGCGACGCCCGTTTCCTGCCCCCCATCCCCGACCGCAGGCGCATGTTCGCCGGCGGACGGTGCGAGATCACCGAGCCGCTGCGGCTCGGTGAGCCGACCGAGCGGATCGGCAGCCTGGCCGCCATCACGCCCAAGCAGGGCCGCAGCGGTGAGCTGCTGTTCGTCACCGAGCGCCAGGAGTTCCGCCAGAACGGACGGACCTGCCTTGTGGAGGAGCAGGACATCGTCTACCGGTCGGGCGACGGCGCCGCTCCGAGCCACCCGGGCGTACTCGACGCTTTGGCCGAACCGGAACCCGAGGGACCGTGGCAGCTGCGCCTGCACCCGACCGAGACCCTGCTCTTCCGGTTCAGCGCGCTCACCGCGAACGCCCACCGCATCCACTACGACAGCCCGTACTGCCGTGATGTGGAGGGTTACCCCGGCCTCGTCGTCCACGGCCCGCTGCTGGCCCTGCTCATGCTGGAACTGGTCCGCAGGAACGCCCCGGAGCGGCAGGTGCGGTCGCTGTCCTACCGGCTGCACCGCCCGGCGTTCCTCGGCGAGCGCCTCCTCGCCGACGGCGCACCCACGGACGACCACGCCCGGCTGCGCATCGCAAGCCTCCGCGAGGCGCGCCTCGCCACCGCCGAGGTGACCTTCGCATGACCCCGAGCCACCCGGCCACCGACCGCATCGCCGCCGCACGAACCCTGCTCTTCGTCCCCGGTCACCGACCCGACCGCTTCGACAAGGCCGCCGCCTCCGGGACCGACCTCGTCATCATCGACCTCGAAGACGCCGTCGCCGCCGACGACAAGGACCGCGCCCGCGACAACGCCGACAACTGGCTCGGCCTCGGCAACACAGCCGTCGTACGCGTCAATCCGCCCGGTACCCCGTGGTTCGAGGCGGACCTTGCACCAGCAGCCGACCACGGCTGCCCGATCATCATCCCCAAGGCCGAGGCCCCGTACGTCCTCGCGGAGATCGCAGCCCGCACAGCCGGACGCTGCCCGCTGATCCCGCTGGTCGAGACCGCCCTCGGCGTCGAACGGGCCCACGACGTGTGCGCCGTTGCCGGCGTCGTGCGCGCCGCCTTCGGCAACGTCGACCTGGCCGCCCGGCTCGGCGTCGCCCACGACGACCACCTCGCCCTCACCCACGCCCGCTCCCGGTTGGTCCTCGCCTCTGCCTCGGCAGGCGCCCACCCGCCCCTCGACGGCGTCACCACCGCCGTACGGGATCCCGACGCGCTCGACGCCGACGTCGCGCACGCCCGGCGCCTGGGATTCACCGGCAAGCTCTGCGTCCATCCGGCGCAGGTCCGGCCGGCCGCCGACGGGTTCGCTCCCACCGCCGGCGAACTGCGCTGGGCGCGCG
>NZ_JBEPBI010000488.1:0-2533 GCF_040299045.1 Streptomyces sp. NPDC001027 | reverse complement strand
GCCACCAGGCGGTCCAGACGCCGCTTGGCGGCGGGCGCGGACAGCCCGGCCGCCTTGCCGATCTGGGCGTACGGAGCACGTGCGTTGTGCAGCACGTAGCGGATGATCGCTTCGTCGATGGCGTCCATGATCTCACTCCAGACGTCAGAGCCTACGGCGGGTGACGCAAGAAACAGCCGCGAGGCCTCTGACATTGCAAGAAAGCGACTGCAGGCAGCAGCAAATGGCGATTGCTTGCGCTGTCCGCCGAACATAGTCTCCGGCTTGTCCTGATGTCACGTGCCGGGAGACGTGTTGAGATGACAGCGAGCCTGAGCGATGTGGAGGCCTCGGCGCTGGCCGCGGTGGACGAGGCGGCCATCGCCCGGTTGCTGCTGGAACTGCTCGTCGTTCCTAGCGTGACGGGGAGCGCCGCGGAGTCCGAGCTCCAGCACGTACTGGCCCGGCATCTGGAGCGGATGGACCTCGACGTCGATCTGTGGTCCATGAACCTGCCCGAGCTGCGCGCCCATCCCGGTTTTCCCGGCAGCGAGGCCCCGCGCACGGAGGCGTGGGGCCTGGTGGGCGGCACGCGACCCCAGGGCGACGGACCGAGCCTGGTCCTCCAGGGGCACGTCGACGTCGTCCCTTCCGGGGACCTCGCGCAATGGGAGGGCGACCCCTTCCGCCCCCGGGTCGCCGGGGACGTGGTGCACGCCCGAGGAGCGTGCGACATGAAGGCGGGGGTGGTGGCGATACTCGCCGCCCTGGCCGCGATACGGCAGGCGGGCGCAAGGCTGCGCGGTCGGCTGTCCGCGCACTTCGTGGTCAGCGAGGAGGACGGCGGACTCGGAGCGTTCGGCACCCTCCGGCGCGGCCACACCGGCGACGCCTGCATCATCACCGAACCGACCAGCGGCGCGCTCATGACCGCGAACGCCGGCGCCCTGACCTTTCGCATCGAGGTACCCGGCCGGGCCACCCACGGCAGCACCAGGTACGTGGGGGTGAGCGCCATCGACGCCTACCTGCCCATTCACCGCGCGCTCGCCGATCTGGAAGCCCGCCGCAACGTCGGCGCCGACCCGCTCATGTCCGAATACCCCCTCCCCTACCCGCTGTCCGTCGGCACCGTCCACTCCGGGGACTGGGCCAGCAGTGTGCCCGACCTGTTGGTGGCCGAAGGGAGACTGGGCGTCCGGCTGGGCGAGGATCCGGCCCGGGCACGCACCGAACTGGAGGCGTGCGTGGCCGAAGCCTGCGCGTCCGACCCCTGGCTGCGCTCCCACCCCGCCACGGTGACATGGCCCGGCGGACAGTTCGCCAGCGGACGGCTGCCCGCCGGGCACCCGCTCGCGGCCCGGGTCGGCGACGCGCACGCCGACGTCACCGGCGGCCCGCGACCCTCCGAGCGAGGCGCCCCTTACGGCAGTGACCTGCGCCTGTACTCCGGGGCGGGCATCCCCACGCTGCAGTACGGCCCCGGCGACGTACGCCTCGCACACGGTCCACAGGAACAGGTCCGCGTCAGCGAAGTCGTCACCGTCACCCGGACCCTGGTCCTCGCCGCCCTACGCACAGCCGGCACCAAGTGACACCCGCCGACACCACCCCGTACCGGCGGACAGCCTGAAGGCAGCGGTGAGTTGCCCTGGCGAGCTCGCCGCCCCATCCGGTGAACACTTCGGTCGCGACAGTGCACAGGCTGTACCAGCGCAGGCCTTGGCCTTTGGCCCACCGATCAATGCCCCGTTGCGGTGACCAGTGTGGCGACGACGAAGAAAAGAAACCCGGTGATCAGGAGGTCGACGGCGAGCCGCAGTCGCCGGAACTTACGATGGACCACCCGTGAGAGGAAGAGAACACGATCCGGCCTCCGCTCCGCCTTCATGTGAATGAGGAGGTCGCCGCGCCCCAAAGCCGACCATATTTCCCAGCCCTCTCCAGAGCGGCCCCCAAGGGCCGGTCTGATGGAGAGAAGGAGGACGAGCACGGATGCGGCCAAGGCGCTGAGCCCGAGGGTCCCCAGCAGACGTACGTGCCAGCTCAGGTCGGAGTTACGAGCGATTGCCGCGACCAGGGCCATGATCCCTCCGTCGACGGCGATGAGCAGACTTGCCTTCGTGTCGTGGCGCACGAGCTCCTTGCCCAACATGCTGTCGGCCATACTCAGGTTTTGCTCAGTCAGGTCTGGTGGCTGCTGCGACATGTGGCCTCTCCATGACTTGGAGCAGACGAGGTGTCCTCTACGACGCCTGCGCGTCAAGCCCGGTTCTCGCAACGGCTCACCGACACCGAGGCGCACCACGAGCGCAATGCCGCCCGGGGTGCGGTGTCAGCTTCGTCTGATCGAACAAGTCGGATACCGGGCGGCGAGCCACGGTTCATCATCCGTCACCGGGATCACACATGATTGCGGTTACTGACACGAGGGCATACCAAGGCTCAAGGGCTGAGGGGACCTCTGGGGGGCGCATGCTGGCTTCGAGCTATGCCGGAATATCCTACGAAGCTCCGGCCTAGTGTGTTCGATTTTCCGTTCGATAACGTGAGG
>NZ_JBEPBI010000487.1:0-2554 GCF_040299045.1 Streptomyces sp. NPDC001027 | reverse complement strand
CCCCGTGGAGCGCAACACCCGCTACGAGATCATCCGCGAGTACGACGGCCCCGACCCGGCCCTGCGCGAGTCGCCGCAGCCCATGCGCGTGTGACCCGCCGGCCCGGCCGCAGCAGCCGGGCCCTTCGTGTACCGCGTGCACGACTCCCTCATGTGCGCGGTGCGTGCTCCGCTCGGTGTCGGGCGGACGTCCGCGCACCGTGTCCACACCACGACGACATGGCCAGGCAGGTGTTTATGTCCCCACGGACGACGAATGACGAGGACCTGGAAGTCTGGATCGACCAGGACCTGTGCACCGGCGACGGGATCTGCGCCCAGTACGTCCCCGAGGTGTTCGAACTGGACGTCGACGGGCTCGCCTACGTCAAGAGCGAGCAGGACGAACTGCTCCAGGCTCCGGGAGCGACGACGCGCTTCGCCCTGGATCTGCTCACCGACGTGGTCGACTCGGTCAAGGAGTGCCCCGGCGAATGCATTCACGTGCGCCGTGTCTCCGACGGGGTCGAGGTGTACGGCCCCGAGGCCGCCGACTGAGCCCTCGTCCTCGCACCCGGCCCCAAAGCGGCCGGGCTGCACCGCCCGGTGGCCGCGTCCACCGGGCGGTGGCCGGGTCGTCATCACCGGACGGCCCCGGCCGCCGCACCGCCGCGCCGCCACACCGCCACACGGGAAGGACACACGTCCGATGAGCTCCACCACCGACAACCTGTGGATCCGCAGGTTTCGGCCCTCCTCCGACGCGGCCGAGCGGCTGGTCTGCTTCCCGCACGCCGGCGGTTCGGCCAGCTTCTACGTGCCGGTAGCCGCCGCGCTCAGCCCCGGCGTCGACGTCGCCGCCATCCAGTACCCCGGCCGTCAGGACCGCCGGCACGAAGCGGGCCCCGCCTCGATCGCCGCTCTCGCCGACGAGGTCTGCGCGGTCCTCGCGGAGTGGGACGACGACCGTCCCATGACCTTCTTCGGTCACAGCATGGGCGCCTTGGTGGCCTTCGAAGTGGCGCGCCGTATGGAGCGCACCGGACCGGGCCCCGTCCGGCTGTTCGCCTCCGGGCGCCGCGCCCCTTCGCGGGTGCGCAACGAGAGCGTGCACCTGCGCGACGACGACGGTGTGATCGCCGAGCTGCGCGCGCTGGCCGGCACCGACGCCCAGGTCCTCCAGGACGAGGAGGTGCTGCGCATGGTGCTGCCCGCGATCCGCAGCGACTACCGGGCCGTCGAGACGTACCGCTGTGAGCCCGGGGCGACGGTGCGCTGCCCGGTGACCGTCCTCACCGGCGACGCCGACCCGCGTACGACGTTAGAGGAAGCCCGCGCCTGGGACGAGCACACCGCGGCCGCGACGGAGCTGCGGGTCTTCTCCGGCGGGCACTTCTTCCTCTCGGAGCGGCCGGCCGAGGTGCTGGCCGTGCTGAACGAGCACTTCACCGCCGCGGTCCCCCGGGCCTGACGGCGCGCTTCTCTGTCCTTCCCCTCGACCCGTTCCGGGAGTTGTGCACCATGACCCAGCAACTCGCGCCCGACACAGCGCGGTCGACGCCTGTGCGCCGGCGCCGGCCCCGTGTGGGCCACATACAGTTCCTCAACTGCCTGCCGCTGTTCTGGGGACTCGCCCGCACCGGGTCCCTCCTCGACATGGACCTGCACACGGACACTCCGGACGGCCTCAACGACGCGCTGGCCTCAGGCGATCTGGACATGGGACCGATCAGCCTGATGGAGTTCCTGCGGCATGCGGACGATCTGGTCGCGCTGCCCGACATCGCGGTCGGCAGCGACGGCGACGTCATGTCCTGCCTGATCGTCAGCCAGGTGCCGCTCGAGGAGCTGGACGGACAGCCGGTGGCGCTGGGGGCGACGAGCCGCACGTCGGTTCGCCTGGCTCAGCTGCTGCTGGCCGAGCGCGTCGGGGTGAACCCCGAGTACTTCGTGTGCCCGCCGGACCTGCGCACCATGATGTCCGAGGCGAAGGCCGCGGTGATCATCGGCGACGCCGCCCTGCGTGCGGCCCTGCACGAGGCGCCCCGGATGGGCCTGGAGGTGCACGACCTGGGCCGGATGTGGAAGGACTGGACGGGACTGCCCTTCGTGTTCGCCGTGTTCGCCGCGCGCCGCGACTTCCTGGCCCGCGAACCCGCACTGGTGCGCCAGGTCCACGCCGATCTGCTGGCCTCACGGGACCTGTCCATGGCGGAGATGGCGAAGGTCTGCGAACAGGCCGCGCAGTGGGAGGAGTTCGACGCCGCGACGCTCGAGCGCTACTACACCACGGCCCTCGACTTCAGTCTCGGCGCGGAACAGCTCGCCGGCATCGCCGAATTCGCACGGCGGGTAGGCGGCGGCGACGAGGGCTTCCCGCCCGACGTCACCGTCCGGCTGCTCGAACCCAACTCCCCCTGAACGCCACACGCCACCGGAAAGGCCCGGCCACCATCATGTCCCGACCCCCGCAACATCGCCTTCAGTCCGTCCTCGACCGTGCCGCCGCCGGTGGGCGGATCACCCCCGAAGAGGCTCTGGACCTCTACCGCGACGCCCCGCTGCACGCGCTGGG
>NZ_JBEPBI010000486.1:0-2569 GCF_040299045.1 Streptomyces sp. NPDC001027 | reverse complement strand
TCTGTGTTTTTCCTCCTGTCGTCTTCTGACACCCCCACCGGCGCGGCCCCCGCACCCCCCTGTTCACCACTGGGGCGCGTTGTGGTGCTGCCCGGTCGCGGGGGCGGGCGACGCGCCCGAAGCCCAGGAAGGTGGGGTGCAGGACGTACTTCCCCAACTTGACCGCCGCCTCCAGTCTTTCGTCGTCGCGGGCCAGGTCGGTGATGAGGGTGGCCGTCCAGCCTTCGGGGGAGGCGTGCGGGAGCATCAGCCGTCCGAGGACGTCGAAGGCATCGGCCGCCAAGCGCTCCCCTGGATGCGGTACATCGTCCTGACCCCGCACGCCGGCCGCGCCGAGGTCGGCCTCCGCCCAACTGTGCGCTCGCAGGTGCAGGGCGAGAGCGAAAGAGGTGCGGACGAATCCCTCCTGCGCTGCCGTCCCGAGCGGCGGGCGGTCCGGTATGTCGGGCCCAAGCATCGCCTTTGTCTGCCCTGCCAGGGTGCCCAGGGCCCACGCCCGCCGCGTCGGGTCCGGAGGCTCCCGCCGCAGTTCCCGGGCCGCATCACGAGCGGCCCTCAGCACCCCATGTGCCAGCCGGTCGAGCTCCGCAGGCGATGTAGTGGACCACCAACGCGGCCCCGGACGGTCATCGGTGTCCACGCTGCTCCCCTCCCGGCCGATCCGACAGTATGTATGAGCAGGAATGGCTGGTTGGCCCAGGATGCCCCGTCTGGCGCTGCGGTTCCAGACCCACTACCGGACGCGGCAGCGCCTGGAATGCCGGGGACAGTTCCGCCAGTGGTTCCACCTCCGGCCCCCGCCCCACCAGTGGTCCGGGACGGCGGTCCAGCCCCCGACTTTCGGTGAGAATCGCTCAACATTTGCTGCGACGGGTCAGATCCGCCCGAAGCTGTCGGCCGCAACGTCACTGTCCCGTCCCTGGCGATCTGGCCCCTGTCTCAGGTGATCTGGTGCGATTGGTACGTGCCCCAGTGGTCGGCCCACTCAGGCCTCAACTGGTCGCGGTCACGCGCGGCTGGGCTATGCGGTCCTGGACGAGGAGCAGGGCCGTCACCAGCGCGGCCAGGAGGGCCAGGCCGACGAGGGACGGGACGAGGGTGACAGCGGGGCCGACGGCGAGGCAGACGGCCGCGCCAACGAGGAAGACCGGGGAGCGGTGGTTCGCGGTGCGGAGAAGGAGGGCCGCCGAGGCGAGGAGGAACACACCGACGCCTCCGGGCAGGGCCCAGGCGACGACACCGTGCAGGGGCTCGGCCAGGTCGTAGTGGCTGGTGTCGGCGACCTGTTGGAGGACCTTCTTCATGCCGAGGGCCGTGATGACGACTCCGGCCACCAGCGGCAGGTGGAGGAAGGTGTACGCGTCACGGGCCAGCCGGGTACGGTCGTCGCCGGTCAGAGTGGTCAGCCGGTGCTCGGCTGCCTCGGCGACGTGACGGAAGTACAGGCGAAACAGGCCTGCGGCGACGAGCAGTCCCAGTGCGGCGGCGGCCGTGACAGGGGCGCTCAGCGGGAAGCCGGACATGCCGACGCCGATTGCGACGATCGACTCGCCGAGGGCGATGATGACGATTAGGCCGTGACGTTCGGCGAAGTGGCCGGGGGAGGCGACTCGCCAGCCCGAGTTTCCGGTGAGGAAGACGCCCAGGTAGTCGATGGCCACCGCGGCGAGCCAGATCAGGATCTGAGTCAGGCCGGTGAAGGCCGCGCCCACGAGGAGCAGGGCGAAGGGCGGGGCCACCGAGAGCAGGGCCGTGCGGCGCAGGACGCGGTGCAGGGCCTGGTCGGTGGGGTCGGAGAGCCAGTAGGTGACCAGGTGGAGGACGCGGACGGCGCCGTAGCAAAGGACGAAGACCAGCGGGGCGGGCAGTCCGCCAGGGGCGTCGTCGTAGACCTCGGGCACGGCCAGCGACACGATCAGGACGACGGCCATGACGGACACCAGGACGGTGAACATCGCGCCGGAGTCGGCTCGCACCACGTTTCCCAACCAGGCGAAACAGCACCAGCACCACCACAGCAGCGCCAGCGCGACCATCCCGCCGAGCACCCGCAGCCCGCTCGGGTCGGCCGACATCAGCGCCGTGACCTGCGTGATCGCGTACACGAACACCAGGTCGAAGAAGAGTTCCGCCGGTGTCACCCGATGGCCGCCCTCGGTCGCGACCAGCCGCGACCGCTCGCTGTTCGTCACCACAGTTCCCCCCCGTCAGGGCGCCCCGCCGCCCACGTGCGGAACGATACCCACTGGACACGGCCGAGTACGGCTGCTGCGGCCTGCGGGAGTTCGCTTCCCGCGTACACACGGATGAGGAAGGCAGACCTCCGTACTACGCCGGGCTCGCCGAAGACAATCGGCGGACGTCCCGGGCCGTCCCCGTGACACCGGATAAGAAGCCCTGCGCGGGGACGCGTTGTGGGGTGCTCAAGGGATCCAGGAATGGCCCGTCGTCCGTCGCGGCGCGCACGCGCGGTATCGGTTCGAGGCAGCGGAGCCGGACCAGATCAGCTGAGACCGTGTGTGAGATCTGCCGTGCCCCACGCGACAGTGCCGTGCGCGAGGGTCGATCG
>NZ_JBEPBI010000485.1:0-2571 GCF_040299045.1 Streptomyces sp. NPDC001027 | reverse complement strand
GTTCCTCGGTGTGACCTCCCGATCCCCCGGCCATGGGGCGGGGGGCGGGCCGGCCGCCGCCCCCTGACGGGGCCCCCCCCACTATGGGGTGGGTGGCGGTGACCGCCACCCACCCCTTCGTCGTCGCGGTGCGCTCACCCCGCCTTCTGGGCCGCCCAGGCCGACAGTTCGGTGCGGGCCGCGGCCAGCTGGGCCGCGGTCGGCGCGCTCGCGCCGTTGGTCACCAGCGCGTAGTGCACCGTGCCCGAGTCGGACGTGCTGAGCAGCAGGCGGCGGCTGCCCGTGCCGCCCGGCTCGACGGCCGCCGCGATCTTCGTGCCGGCCGTGTAGGCGGGGGGCGCGTACACGGCGCCGAGGTCGGAGACGACGGTGGTCGTGGCGGTGGGGAAGGAGGCGGGCAGATGCAGTTCGGTGGGCGCCGCGCCGCCGGCCGAGCGCCACACGACGAGCGCGTACTGGCCGGAGCCGACGAGCTGCTTCGTGGCGGGCAGGGAACCGGGGACCGGGTTCCAGGTGAGGGTGGTGGAGCCGTCCCGGGAGCGGTCCTCGTAGGTGAAGGCGACGGTCGTGCCGGAGGTGGCGCTCGGGTAGACCCGGTCGAGGAGCCGCGCGTCCTGGCGGAGCGTGGCGTTGCCGGAGTCGTCGAGGCGCACGGCCGACAGGTCCTCGTCGTTCCAGGCGTCGCCGCCGGTGAGCACCTTGTCGGGGTTGCCGTTCATCAGCTCGTGATGACGGCCCCAGTAGATGTCCCACTGCCACTGGCTGCCGGAGAGGACCGGGCCGGAGACGGCCGGGGTCGTCCACCAGGACGCGCCCTTCACCCGGGAGTCGAGCGCCTGGTACATGGCCTTGAGGACGGTCGGCGCCTTGTCGGAGACGTTGCCGGCCAGCGGATGTCCGAACTCGCTGACGACGGCCGTCGTCCCGGTCGCCGCGGCCCGGTCCCGCACGGCGCCGAAGTCGGTGACGTACTGGCCGTCCGCCGCCTTGCCCCACATCAGGATCCCGGAGATGGCCTTCTGGTCGTAGAAGTGGGTGTTGAAGACGTAGCGGGAGCCGAGCGTGCCCACGTCGAGGAGTCCGCCCTCCTGCCGCTGGGAGTCGATGTTGCCGTTCCAGAACATGTTCGGCTCGACGAAGGCGGGCTTGTCCTGCCAGCCGGCCGCGTCCATCCGGGCCCGGAACTTCACGTAGAAGGGCCACAGGAGGTCGCGTTCCCAGGTGCGGCTGGTCTGGCCGGAGTCGTAGGTCCCGGCGTAGGGCTCGTTGTACGGGTCGAAGCCGAGGACGCCGGCGAACTCCTCGGCGCTCAGGTGCTCTTTGACGTACGCCATGGTCTGCTGTGCGGTGGCGAGGAAGTTGTCCTGGACGCCGCGGGCGTTGTGCCAGAAGTCGTACTGGGCGGCCTTCACCGCCCCGTTCTGGGTGATGTTCTGCCCCCAGAAGAAGCAGATGCCGCACGACTCGGCGGGGTAACCACCCAGGTCCACCGCCCACTTGGGGGCGCCGTCGCCGGTGTACCAACTGCCCCGGTTGAACAGGTGGCGGGAGTAGAGGTCCTGATGGAAGTCGGGGTAGACGCGGATGCCGGCGTCGAGGAAGGCGCGCATCTGCTCGGTGGCGGCGGCGAGGTAGACGGTGTCGACCTGGCCGCGCACGGGCTCGGCGTAGGCCCAGGAGAGCAGGAAGCGCACGGAGTTTCCGCCGCCGAGGGCGCGCAGCGCGGTCGCCGACTTCCTGGCGTCGGCGACCGAGGCGAAGGGCAGGCCCTTGTTCTCGTCGAGCTTGGTCTCGCCGGAGACGTTGTATCCGCGCAGGACGACCTCGCGGCCGTTGCCGTCGACGAACCGGCCGTTCGCCACGGTGAGCGCCGTGCCGTCGAAGGGAAGGGAGCCGGGGAGCGTGGCGTCCGCGGCGGCGGGCGAGGCGCCCGCCGCCGTCAGGAAGCCGCAGAGTCCGCAGAGGACCACCAGAACCGCGAGCAGACGGGCCCGGATATTCAGCATGTGCACTACAGTCCGGCGCTTTTCGAGCACCGTCAATACCTTCTGACCCGCGAGTAAGTTCCTGCACAGACAGCCCAGTTGGGCCATCACACGGGTCGTGCGCAGCAGGTACTCCCGAGGGTTCGGCGGTTTGCCGTCCGTGCGGAGACGTTCGGGGGGCCGGCGCGGTCCGCGCGGCGCCCCGCCCTTCGCGGTCGGCCGAGAAGCGGCGGACCGGGCGGCGGCTTACCGTGCACACGTGCGTGAGATTCTCCCGGTGCTGTCCGGGTGGTACGAGTCCGGCGCGCCTTTCGGGCTCGCCACCGTGGTCGCGGTCCGCGGCAGCGCGCCGCGCGCTCCGGGCGCCGCCATGGCGGTGGGCCCGGGCGACGCGGTCGTGGGCAGTGTGTCCGGGGGCTGCGTGGAGGGCGCGGTGTTCGAGCTGGCCCAGGAGGTCCTGGCGGACGGGACGCCCCGGTCTGCGACCTTCGGATACAGCGACGACGACGCCTTCGCCGTCGGGCTGACCTGCGGCGGCGAGCTCACCGTGCTGGTGCGTGCGGTGACGGCGGACCTCGACCCCTCG
>NZ_JBEPBI010000484.1:0-2581 GCF_040299045.1 Streptomyces sp. NPDC001027 | reverse complement strand
TCGAAGGTGACCGCCTGGCCTTCCTGGAGCTCACGGAAGCCGGTGGCGTTGATGTTGGAGTAGTGGGCGAAGACGTCCGGTCCGCCGCCGTCCTGGGCGATGAAGCCGAAGCCCTTCTCGGAGTTGAACCACTTCACAGTTCCGCTGGCCATGCTGGTGCCTCTCCCAGTCAATGTCGGGCACCGCACCGCGCGGCCCCGGAGGTGATCGCCTTGGTCCGGCACTGCACAGCAAAACGCCCGCGCGCAGCGCGGGCAGGTACTGCCAACCACGACATCTGGGAGCGACGCTACACGGTGACAGCGGCCGCCACCAGAGAGCAACGGCCATGATCCGAGGTCAAGTTCCGCGATTCTCCGAGCACGCGGCGGCCTCCTCGCCGACCCGGTTCACGTGCCGCGGCGTCCTCGGACCGCGTGACGCCCGACGTGACGCCCGACGTGACGCTGGGCGTGTCGACCGGCCCGGCGGGTGCGGCCTGTTCGGTGACATCGCCGCACATGCCGTGATCGCCCGGGAGCGGCGGTACAGTGCGACCGACGATCACGTTGACGGCCCCGCGCAGGCGCACGTCGGCAGGGCGGAGGAGCACGTGGACTCGAGCGTGACGAAGGGGCTCGACGCCCTGTCCGCGCTGGCCCGCGCCACGGCCGACGGCCGACGGCACGACACCGCCGTGACCGTCTCGGAGCTGGCCCGTCGGATGGACCGCGACCGCAGCCAGCTGTCCCGGATGCTCACCGCCATGACCGCGGAGGAGTTCGCCGTCCGCGACGACGCCTCGGGCGGGGTCACACCGCACTGGCGCCTCTACGCGGCGGCGCGCGACCTCACGGCCCACCGTCTGCGCACGGACGGGCTCACCGCCCTGGAGGGCATGGCCGCCGAGACCGGTGAGAGCTGCTACCTCGGCGTCCTGGTCGGCGACACCACCGTCACCATCGCCGAGCGGGTGCCGCCCGGCAGCCGGCAGCTCGGCTCCTGGATCGGCCGCCCCTTCCCGGCGTACTGCAGCGACTGCGGCCAGGCCCTGCTCAGCGACGCCGACGACGAGGAGGTGGCCGCGGTCTTCGCCCGCACGGAGTTCGTCGGTCACGGCCCCAACACGCCGACCGGCCTGGACGACTTCCTCAGCAGGCTGGCGCAGACACGCCGGCGCGGTTACTCGATCGTCGACGAGGAGGCCGAGCCCCACCTGTACTCCGTCGCCGTACCGGTCCGCGACTTCAGCGACGAGGTCGTCGCCGCCGTCCAGGTCGTCGGTCCGCGACGGCGCGTCCAGCCGAGGACCGAGGAGTGCGCGACGGCCGCCCTGCGCTGGGCGCGCCACCTGGAGACGGCCCTGCGCGGAGCCTGAGCGCACCCCCGTCTACTGCGTTCGCAGCACACGCAAGTGTCTGCGAACGCCCAACGACGGGAAGCCGCGGGACTGCGAACGTGAAGGTGGGCCGAAATCGCCGGCCCGATCGCGTGACGTACCCCTTGAAAGGCTCGTCGATGTCCTCTCTTGCCCGCTGGTGCCATCGGCGCCGGCTCACCGTCGTCCTGGTATGGGTGGGCCTGCTGCTCGCCCTGGGAGCCGGGGTCGGTGCGGCCGGCAGCGCGTTCGGCAACAGCCCGACCTCGCAGGACACCGACTCGGCCAGGGCGACGGCCCTGCTGCGGCAGGCCGCCGACAGCGCGGCGGGCAAGAGCGGACGGGTCGTCTGGCAGCTGACCGGCGGCGGACGGGTCACCGAGCCCGCCGCCGAGCAGGCCATGAGCGACGCGTTGAAGGAGATCGCCGCAGCGCCGGGCGTCGCCTCGGTGAGCAGCCCCTACACACCGGCGGGCAGGGGGCAGATCAGCGAGGACGGCAGAACCGCCTACGCCACGGTCGCCTTCGACGGGGAGGTGGCGGACGCCCAGGTCGACCACGTGAAGGACCTCGCCACCGAGCCGGCCTCGGAGAGGCTGCACATCGCGCTCAACGGGCAGGCGTTCACCGTCAACCCGGAGCCGAACCCGATCGCCGACGCCATGGGCATCGCGCTCGCCTTCGTCGTGCTGCTGTTCGTCTTCAGGGCGGTGTGGGTGGCTGCGCTGCCCATCATCACGGCCATCGTGGGCGTCGGCGCCTCCGCGGTGGCGGTGATCCTGCTCAGTCACGTCATCACCCTCTCCGACACCACACTCACCCTCGGGTCGCTGATCGGCCTCGGCGTGGGCATCGACTACGCCCTGTTCATCGTCAACCGGCACCGCGCCAACCTGACGGCGGGCATGACCGTCCCCGAGTCCATCGCCAAGTCCCTCGACACGTCCGGCCGCGCCGTGCTGTTCGCCGGTCTCACCGTCGTCGTCGCCCTGCTCGGCATGCTCACCCTGAACGTCGGCATCATCAACGGCATGGCCGTCGGCGCCGCCGTCACCGTCGTCCTGACCGTGCTGGCCGCCGTCACCCTGCTGCCGGCGCTGCTCGGCATGATCGGACCGCGGGTCCTCGGCCGCCGGGAGCGCCGGGAACTCGCCGGAGCGGTCCGGCGGTCCTCCCGGCGGCCGGGACTGTGGACCCGCTGGGCCGGGCCTGGACCTGTCCGGC
>NZ_JBEPBI010000483.1:0-2628 GCF_040299045.1 Streptomyces sp. NPDC001027 | reverse complement strand
TGTGAACGATCACGTAATTCCCCGGGCCCGGCGTCACGTAATTCCCCAGGTCCTGACCTCGTCCATGTCTACTTGATCGAGGGCTTGTTTGTCTTGTCGGTGCCGCCTCCTCGGGGCCGCTTGTTGGGCCGGTAGCTGGGCCCGTTCATGATCACCTGGTGGCTGGTGTTGATCAGCCGGTCCAGGAGCGACTCGGCGACCACGGGGTTGGGGAAGAGCGGATACCAGTCGCTGGGCGCCCGGTTGCTGGTCAGGATCAGTGACCGGCCCTGCCGCTCGGAGACCAGCTCGTAGAGGTCGTCGGCCTGGGCCGCGGTCAGCTGACGCATCGCGAAGTCGTCCAGGATGAGCACGTCGGGACGTACCAACTCACGCAGCCGGCGGTCCCAGGTGCGGTCCGCGTGGCCGCCGGCCAGGTCCGCCAGGACCCGACTGGTCTTCGCGAAGCGGACGTTGGCACCCTGCCGGATGGCGAGGTGCCCGAGCGCCTGGGCGACGTGTGTCTTGCCGACGCCGACCGGTCCGAACAAAATAACGGACTCCCCGGTGTGCAGCCAGCGCAAGGCCGCGAGGTCACGGATCTGGGCCGCGGGCAGCTTCGGGGAGGCGGCGAAGTCGAACTCCTCCAGGGTGACCTGCTGCTCGAACTTCGCCCGGTGCAGGCGCCGTTGGAAGGCGACGGTGTCGCGGCGGGTGATCTCGTCCTGGCAGAGCGTCTGCAGGAATTCCAGGTGGCCGAGCTCGCCGCCGTGGGCCTGGGCCAGGCGGGCGTCGAGGGTCTCGAGCATGCCCGACAGCTTCAGCGCGCGCAGCGCGTCGCGCAGGGCGGTGTCCATGATGCTCATCACGCCACTCCTTCTTCGTGACGGTGGTCATCACGGTCGTCGTTCGTCATGCCGGGGGTCGTCGCGGTCGCGAAGAGCCGCTTCGGCCCGTGCAGGAACGCGGCGGCTCCGCCGTCGCCGCTGGTCTCGGGGGCGGGGTCGGTCTCGGTGCCGGCGACGAGAATGCCCTTGATGGTGCGGTAGGACGGGTCGCCGACCGCGGTTGCCTTGGCGCAGGCGGCCTCCAGCCGCCCGTCGCCGTACTTCTTGCGCAGACCGATCACGCCCTGGGCGGCGCGGAGCCGGTAGAGCGCGTTGACCTCCAGCAGCCCGTCGATCACTTCGCGGCAGGCGGTGCCGATCTGCGCGGACTGGGTGCGGCACCATTGCGGGGTCCGCATGTGGAAGGCGATCTTCTCGGGTGGGTAGTCGCTGGAGTGGGTGCGTTTGCCCTGCTCAAGTGCCGCATGGGTCTTGACCAGTTCGCCGTCGTGGAAGATCTGCACGAAGGCTTGGGTGGAGCGGACGTCGACGCGCTGGCCGATCAGTTTCCACGGCACCGAGTAGAGGGTGCGGCCCACCTTGATGTGGATGTCGGGGCCGACGGTCGCCGTTGACCAGCGGGCCAGCACGAACGGCGTCTTCGGCAACGGCAGCAAGGTCTCCTGCTCGACGGCCTCGAACACCGACAGCGGAGACGCACCGCCCAAAGGGCGGCACTGCCGCCGCCCGGCGACTTCGGTGCACCACCGGATCGCCTCGGCCTGCATCTGCTCAAGCGAGACGAACTCCCGCCCCCGCCACCACGAATCACGTATATAGGGCATAGGGCGCTCGACGCGAGGCTTGTCTTTTGGCTTCAAAGCGCGAGCTGGATCTACCAACGCGCCGTAATGGGCGGCGAGTTCGGCATACGCCTTGTTGATTTTAGGGTCGTAGAGGTCGGGCTTGTCCACCCCGGTCTTCAGGTTGTCGGGCACCAGCCGCTGCGGCGTCCCGCCGAAGAATCGGAAGGCATCGACGTGGGATTCGGTCCAGGAATGCTGGTCGAGGTGGACGACGGGACGGACGAACATGTGCCGTGAGCAGGGCAGCACCATCACGAACGCCCAGATCCGGTGCCGCTTGCCGGACCGAGGGTTGATCCACTGGCCGAGGAAGCCGTAGTCGATCTGGGCTTCCAATCCCGGCTCGACCTCGTCACGCAGAACGGTGACCTGTGACCGGCGGGTCTCCTCGGGCAGCGTCGCCGATATCCAGCGCCGCAAAGAGGACACCGAAACCGTCAACTCGTGTTCGTCCCGCAGGCGTTGGTGGATCGTGGAGACGGTCACCGTCCCCAGCAGGCTCTTGATGTAATCCCGGTGCTTGTCGATCTCGGGCCAGGTCACCTGCCGCAGCCGGGCGTCGGCCAGCTCGGGGAACCAGCCCTTGATCAGCCCGGCCCAGTCCTCCGGCGTCATCGCCGTGCCGCCCGGGGCCATCCCGGCGGCCTCCGCCGGCGCCAGGTACTTCCTGATCGTCTTGCGGTCCACCCCGAGCGACGCGGCCAGCTCGCTCTTGGAACGGCCCGCATACCAGTGGACGTAGATCTCGGTCACATCGACCACGTTGAACGTTCTCCTTGCCATCGTGCGCTTCCTTCGACCTCGAACCACTGATCGAGGAAGCGTCCGTCATCGCGATGGCCAGGACCTACTACCTGCCACGTCCGTCGTCCCCATGGGGAATTACGTGACCGCGGGGGTGGGGAATTACGTGACGCGGAACCCGCGTCCGGTGGGGAATTTCATGATCGCTCACA
>NZ_JBEPBI010000482.1:0-2645 GCF_040299045.1 Streptomyces sp. NPDC001027 | reverse complement strand
GCCACGGGCACGCTCTGGACCGAGACCGACATCCGGCTCGACAGCTGGTACCTGGACCCCGTCGGCCGCATCCCGGCCGGGATCATGATCGAGGCCGGCCAGGCCGACCTGCTGCTGATCAGCTGGCTCGGCGTGGATCTGCTCAACCGGGGTGAGCGGGTCTACCGGCTGCTCGGCTGCGAACTCACCTTCCACGGCAGCCCGCCCGGCCCCGGCGAGACCCTGCGCTACGAGATCCACATCGACGGCCACGGTGAACACGGCGGCGTGCGGATCTTCTTCTTCCACTACGACGCCTACGTCGGCGACGAACTGCGCCTGTCCATGCGGCAGGGCCAGGCCGGATTCTTCACGGACGGGGAACTGGCGGACACCAGCGGTGTGTTGTGGCGACCGGAGGACACCCCGCCCGATCCGGCGCGCCCCGCCGACCCGCCGGCGGTACCGGGCGCCGCCCGCGCCTTCGGGCCCGAGGAGGTCCGTGCCTTCGCCGAGGGACGTCCCGCGGACTGCTTCGGTCCCGGCTGGGAGCTCACCCGCTCCCACATCCGCAGCCCAAGGACCGGCGACGGCCGTCTGCGGCTGGTGCACAGCGTGCCGGTGTACGACCCGGCGGGCGGGCCGTGGGGACGCGGCTACCTCCGTGCAGAGACGCCGGTCTCGCCCGACGACTGGTTCTTCGAGGGGCACTTCACCAACGATCCGTGCATGCCGGGAACCCTGATGTTCGAGGGCTGCCTCCAGGCGATGTCCTTCTACATCGCCGCGGCCGGCTTCACCATCGACCGCGACGGCTGGCGCTTCGAACCCGTCAGCGGTGTGCCCTACCCCATGTTCTGCCGGGGCCAGGTCACACCGCGGAGCCGCCTGCTGACCTACGAGGTGTTCGTGTCCGAGCTGTCCGCCGGGCCGGAGCCGATGCTGGTCGCCGACGTCCTGTGCACGGTCGACGGTGTCAGGGCCTTCCACGCCCGCGGAGTCGGGGTGCGCCTCGTCCCGGACTGGCCGCTCACCCACTGGCGCAGGCTCGGTCCGCCCGCCGTGCAGACCGACGGGGCCGCGGTCCCGCACCGCGAACTGGCGGGTCTGGAAGGCCGCTTGGAGAGTGGCGTGGTCGCGGAGGTGGACGGCTTCCGCTACGACTACGCGGCGATGCTGGCCTGTGCCTGGGGGCGGCCCAGCGAGGCGTTCGGGCCCGCGTACGCCCCCTTCGACAGCGCCCGGAGGCTGGCGCGGCTGCCGGGCCCGCCGTTCCACTTCATGAGTCGGGTGGTGGGCGTCGAGGGGACGCCGTGGGTCATGGAGGCGGGCGCGACGGTCGAGGTCGAGTACGACGTGCCGGAAGAGGTCTGGTACTTCGAGCAGAACGACTTCACCGGCGCGATGCCGTTCAGCGTCCTCATGGAGGTGGTGCTGCAGGCCAGCGGCTGGCTCGCCTCCTACGTCGGCTCGGCGCTCACCAGCGACAGCGACCTGCTTTTCCGCAACCTCGACGGCGCCGGCACGGTCCACCGCGAAGTGCGGCCGGGCATGGGGGTGCTGCGCACCAGGACCACGCTCCGGGAGGTGTCGCGCAGCACCGAGATGATCATTCAGGCCTTCGACGTCGAATGCGTCTGCGCCGACGAGCCCGTGTTCTCGCTGACCACGGTGTTCGGCTTCTTTCCCCCCAGCGCCTTCGACAACCAGATCGGGCTCCCGCCGGCCGAGGAGGAGTCGGCCCTGCTGTCCGCGGACTGCGCCTTCGGCGTCGATCTCACCGCCCGGCCGGAGAAGTACTTCGCCGGTACGCCGTGTCTTCCCGGGCCGATGCTGCTGATGCTCGACCGTGTCACCGGCTACTGGCCCGACGCGGGACGCGCCGGTCTGGGACGTCTGCGCGCCGTGAAGGACGTGGACCCGGGGGAGTGGTTCTTCCAGGCCCACTTCTTCCAGGACCCCGTGCAGCCCGGATCACTCGGTGTCCAGGCCATGTGCCAGCTGCTGCAGTTCTACGCGATCGAACGCGGTCTCGGGGCCGGTGTCCCGAACCCGCGCTTCGAGCCCGTGCTCACCGGCCGCGCCGTCACCTGGAAGTACCGGGGCCAGGTCACCCCCCGCACCGCGCGGGTCACCGTCGAGGCGGAGATCCGCGAGGTCGTCGAGGACGAGCACGGGGTGCGGGTGATCGGCGACGGCTGGCTCTGGGCCGACGGCACCCGCATCTACCAGGTACAGGGCCTGGGCATCGGCATCACCCCCGGCACTACGAGTGCGCACTGAACCGCCCCGCTGGGCGCTTGCGAACGTGGACGGAGACATACATGACGCCTGACCAGGGACTCGCGGGCACACCCGAGACGTCCGGGCCGGTGGATTTCGGCGCGGAGGCCGTGAGCCGCAACCTCGGCATCCTGAACGACCGGGAGCAGGCCGCGCTGCGGGCGGCGACGGTACTGGTGGCCGGCTGCGGCAGCGTCGGCGGCGCGGTGGTCGAACCGTTGGTGCGCCTCGGCGTCACCCGCTTCCGGCTCGCCGACCCGGACAGCTTCGACGTGTCCAACCTCAACCGGCAGGCGTGCGTGGCGGCCGACGTGGGCAAGCCCAAACCCGAGGTGCTGGCACACCGTGTGAAGGCGATCAACCCCTGTTCCGAGGTCCGCACC
>NZ_JBEPBI010000481.1:0-2663 GCF_040299045.1 Streptomyces sp. NPDC001027 | reverse complement strand
CGGCGACCCGGGAGGCCGGGTCCTCACGCAGCAGGGCGTCGAGGATGGTGTCGCTGATCTGGTCAGCGATCTTGTCGGGGTGACCCTCGGTCACAGACTCCGAAGTGAACAGGCGACGGGACACAACGCTCCCTGGGGTTGCAGCGGCTGCTGGCTGATCATTGGCGGACGCGACGGGAGCTGCGCCCGGCGTCGTCCGAGAACAGTTTATCGGTCGTGCCCCGCCGCGGGCCCACCCGTCTCGCCTCTCGGGAGCGCTGTGACCTGCGGCACGGGCATTCTGCCGAATGCCCGCCGCCCTTGGCCAGGGGACGCGGACCCGAATCCGGCCGGGCCGGCCGTGATCGCGACCGTGCCGGGCGGTCAGTCCAGACGCTGTGCCACCAGGTCCCACACGATGTCGGCGAGGGCCTCCTTCGGGCCGTGCGGCACGGGGGTTTCACTGCCGTCGGCCCCCAGCACCACGGCCTCGTTCTCCTCGGAGCCGAACGTCCTGCGCTCCCCCACCTCGTTCACCACGAGGAGATCGCAGCCTTTGCGCCGCAGCTTCTTCCGGCCGTTCGCCAGCACGTCGTCGGTCTCGGCGGCGAAGCCGACAACCACCTGGTTGGGGCGCGCCCGGTCGGCGGAAAGCTCCGCGAGGATGTCCGGATTTCGCACCAGGACGACGGGGGCGGGCTCCTCGCCGTCCTTCTTCTTGATCTTGCCGGACGCGTAGGTCTGCGGCCGGAAGTCGGCGACCGCGGCGGCCATGACGACCGCGTCGGCGTCACCCGCGGTCTTCAGGACCGCCTCCCGCAGCTGTACGGCCGTGCCGACCGGGACCACGTCGACCCCCGCGGGGTCGGGCAGAGCGGTGTTGGCCGCTATGAGCGTGACGCGGGCGCCGCGGGCCGCGGCGGTGCGGGCCAGGGCGTACCCCTGCTTGCCGGAGGAGCGGTTGCCGAGGAAGCGGACCGGGTCGAGCGGCTCCCGGGTGCCGCCGGCGCTGATCACGACATGCCGGCCGGTCAGGTCCGGTTCCCGCACGCCTCTGACCAGGACGCGGCGGCAGACCTCGAAGATCTCGGCCGGGTCGGGCAGTCGGCCCTTGCCGGTGTCGACGCCGGTGAGACGCCCGACGGCCGGCTCGATCACCAGGGCGCCCCGGCGGCGCAGCGTCGCCACGTTCTCCTGGGTGGCCGGGTGCTCCCACATCTCGGTGTGCATCGCGGGGGCGAAGACGACCGGACAGCGGGCGGTGAGGAGCGTGTTGGCAAGGAGGTCGTCGGCCAGGCCGTGGGCGGCCTTGGCGAGCATGTCCGCCGTGGCGGGGGCGACGACCACCAGGTCGGCGTGCTGGCCGATGCGGACGTGCGGTACCTCGTGGACGTCGTCCCAGACCTGTGTGGAGACGGGGTGACCGGAGAGGGCGGACCAGGTGGCGGCGCCGACGAAGTGCAGCGCGGACGCGGTGGGCACGACACGCACGTCATGCCCCGACTCGGTCAGTCTGCGCAGCAGCTCGCAGGCCTTGTAGGCGGCGATGCCGCCGCTGACCCCCAGAACGACCTTCGGCTTGTCCACCGCTTCTCCCCGGACCTCGGCGCGCGTACGCCGCGGCTCCCGGCGTACGGGTCCATCACACACCACAGGCCCGGCAGTCGCGCTGCCGGGCCTGTGGAAAAACCCACGGTGAGCCGAAAATACTACTGCGCAGGGCCCTCGACGGCCTCGGACGTCAGCAGACCGGCGTTGATCTCGCGCAGGGCGATCGACAGCGGCTTCTCGTGGACGTGGGTGTCGACGAGCGGACCGACGTACTCGAGGAGGCCCTCGCCGAGCTGCGAGTAGTACGCGTTGATCTGACGCGCCCGCTTGGCCGCGTAGATCACGAGGCTGTACTTCGAGTCGGTGGCCTCGAGGAGCTCGTCGATCGGCGGGTTGATGATGCCCTCGGGCGCGGAGATGGAAGAGGACACGCTCTACCTTCCGATGGATGGGAAAAAATAGGTCATGATCACAGATTCGTGATCACACAACATCCATCAAGGCTAGCAGCTCGCGTGCCACGTCCTCGACGGAGGTGTTGACCAGGGTGACGTCGAACTCCGGCTCGGCGGCGAGTTCGATCTTCGCCGCCTCCAGGCGGCGCTCGATCACCTCGGGCGGTTCGGTGCCCCGCCCGGTGAGCCTGCGCACCAGCTCGTCCCACGAGGGAGGGGCCAGGAACACCAGCCGGGCCTCGGACATGGACTCGCGGACCTGCCGGGCGCCCTGGAGGTCGATCTCCAGGAGCACCGGCTCGCCCGACTCCAGGCGCTCCAACACGGCGGCGCGCGGAGTGCCGTAACGGTTGCCGGCGAACTCGGCCCACTCCAGCAGCTCGCCGTTGGCGATCAGCTTGTCCATCTCGTCGTCGGTGACGAAGAAATAGTGGAGGCCGTGCCGTTCGCCGGGCCGGGGCTTACGGGTCGTCGCCGACACCGAGAGCCAGACCTCGGGGTGTTCCTTGCGCATATGAGCGACGACCGTGCTCTTGCCGACCCCTGAGGGGCCGGAGAGCACGGTCAGCCGCGGACGTGCGTCCGGGGGTTCGGGGGTCGTCCCCCGGAGGTTTACTGCCATGCAGCGATTATTCCAGCAATCCCGGAGTGCCCGGGACTCCCTTCCGGCAGGACCCG
>NZ_JBEPBI010000480.1:0-2673 GCF_040299045.1 Streptomyces sp. NPDC001027 | reverse complement strand
TAGTCCACGTTGACCGCGGCCCCCCGCGCGGATCCGGCTGGCCAGCCGGACGGCGAGCAGGGAGTGGCCGCCGAGGGCGAAGAAGTCGTCGTCGACGCCGACGCTTTCGACGCCGAGGATCTGTGCGAACACGCCGCACAGGAGTTCCTCGCGCGGGTTCGCGGGGCCCCGGCCCACGGCGGGACGCTCCTCGGGGGCGGGCAGCGCCTTGCGGTCCAGCTTGCCGTTCACGGTGATCGGCAGGGCGTCGAGGAGCACGACCGCCGACGGCACCATGTACTCCGGCAGCCGCTCGGCGGCCAGACGGGTGACCAGCCCGGGAAGGTCGGCGGGCGCGCCGTCGGCGACCACGTAGGCGACCAGGCGCTTCTCTGCGGGCGTGTCCTCGCGCACGACGACGGCGGCCTGGGCGACCTGCGGGTGCGAGGCGATGACGCTCTCGATCTCGCCCGGTTCGATACGGAAGCCGCGGATCTTCACCTGGTCGTCCGTGCGGCCGGCGAACACCAACTGCCCGTCGGCCGTCCAGCGGGCCCGGTCGCCCGTGCGGTAGAACCGCTCGCCGGGGCCGCCGAAGGGGTTGGCGACGAAGCGTTCCGCCGTCAGGCCGGGGCGGCCCAGGTAGCCGCGCGCCAGGCCGATGCCGGCGACGTACAGCTCGCCGGGCACGCCGACCGGCACCGGGGCGAGGAACTCGTCCAGGACGAAGACACGGGTGTTGAGGACCGGCGCGCCGATCGCGACCTCCCCGGCCTGCGGGACGCAGCGCCACAGCGTCGCGTCGACCGTGGTCTCGGTCGGGCCGTAGGAGTTGAACAGCCGGTGGCCGCGCGCCCAGCGGGCCATCACGTCGGGCGGGCAAGCCTCACCGGCGGTCACCAGGACCGTGTCCGCGCCGATCGACTGCTCGTCCAGGGTGGCCAGCACGGCCGGCGGCAGCGTCACATGCGTGACCCGCTCCGCGGCGAGGAACTGCGGCAGGGCCTCGCCCAGTCGGCGCTCCTGCGGGATCACCACCAGGGTCGCGCCGGTCAGCAGGGCCATCAGCCACTCCCAACCGAAGGTGTCGAAGCCCGGCGAGGCGAACTGCCCCACCCGCGACCCGGCGCCGACCCCCAGCCGGCGGACGTGGCCCGCCACCAGGCTCGCGACACCCGCGTGGGAGACCAGCACGCCCTTGGGACGCCCGGTCGAGCCCGAGGTGTAGATCACGTAGGCCGGGTTCTCCAGCCGGACCGACGGGGCGGCCAGGGCGCCGCCGTCCACCGCCGTCGTCTCCGGGGCGTCCACCAGCACCGCGGAGCCGGGCACGACCGGAGCCGTGCCCGAGGAAGCCAGTACCACGGCGGGCTCGGCGTCCTCCAGCATGTACGCGATGCGGTCCACCGGGTAGGCAGGGTCGATCGGCATGTAGGCGCCGCCTGCCTTCGCGACGGCGAGGAGGGCCACCATCAGGTCGACGCCGCGCTCCAGGCAGACCCCGACGATCGACTCCGCGCCCACGCCCCGGCCGACCAGGTACCGGGCCAGGCTGTTCGCCCGTGCGTCCAGTTCGGCGTAGGTCACCTCCTCGTCGTCGGCGGCCACCACCGCCACCGCGGCCGGATCGCGTGTCACTTGCGCGGCGAACAGCTCCGCCACTGTTCCCGAGGGCACGTCGGCAGCGGTGGCGTTCCACTCCTCCAGCAGCCGCCCGCGCTCGGCCGCGTCCAGCACGTCCACGGTGCTCAGCCGGATCTGCGGGTCGCCCGTGAGGACGTCCAGCACGTGCACGAGCCGGGCCACCAGGCGCTCGGCGGAGGCCTCGTCGAGCAGGTCCGCCGCCGCGGTCACCGAACCCCGCACGCCCGCCGGTGCGCCCTGCTCGTCGAACGCCTCGGACACGATGACATCGAGGTCGAACCGGGCCGGCGTCCGCCCGGCCCGGCGCTGCTCGACCCGCAGGCCGGGCAGTTCCAGCACCGCCTGCTCGGTGTTCTGCAGGGTGAGCATCACCTGGAACAGGGCGTGGTGGGCCATCGAGCGGTTCGGGGCCAGCTCCTCCACCAGCCGCTCGAACGGCACGTCCTGGTGCGTGAACGCCTCCAGGCTGCGCTCGCGCACTCGGCCCAGCACCTGACGGAAGGTCGGGTCGCCCGACAGGTCGGTGCGCACCACCAGGGTGTTGAGGAAGAAACCGACCAGGTCGCTGAGTGCGTCGTCGGTGCGGCCGGCGTGGGGCGAGCCGATCGGGATGTCCGTGCCGGCGCCCAGGCGCGACAACAACACCGCCAGGGCGCCCTGCAGCACCATGAACACCGTCACGCCCTCGGCCCGCGCCAGTTCCACCAGCCGGGCGTGGACCTCCGCCGGCACCGCGACCGGCACCTGGTGACCGCGGTGCGAGGGCACGGCGGGACGCGGGCGGTCGAAGGACAGGTCGAGTTTCTCCGGCGCCCCCGCCAGCGCGCCGCGCCAGTAGTCGGCCTGGCGGGAGATCATGCTCTCCGGATCGTGCTCGTCGCCCAGCAGGCCGCGCTGCCACAGCGCGTAGTCGGCGTACTGGACGGGCAGCGGCTGCCACTGCGGCGCACGGCCGGCCGTGCGCGCCCCGGAGGCCACCCCGAGGTCGCGGGCCAGAGTACGGCAGGGCGTCGGGGAGGGAAAGAGGTGTGTGCGAGTGGTGTATATGTC
>NZ_JBEPBI010000479.1:0-2688 GCF_040299045.1 Streptomyces sp. NPDC001027 | reverse complement strand
CACCGGTAGGCGGTGCAGCAGCGCAGGTAGACGTGCTGTCCGTTGTCGACGGTCAGCTCGCCGCGCCGAAAGGAGAAGGCGAGGCCGCCGAGCCGGGGCCGGCTCTCGAGCAGGGTGACACGCACGCCCTCGTCGGCGAGCGCGAGCGCGGCGGTGACACCGGCCAGCCCGCCTCCGACGACGACGGCGGTGCGCCCCGAGGGCTCGTGCTCCCGCGCGGCGTCCAACTGCTCGTCGTTCATCGTGCACCCTCCCGTGCAGGCCGGCCCTGATGCTTGAATGCTGCACCGCAGGCCGTCGCAGTCAGGGACGCCGCGCCGCACCGGAGGGTTGCGCACCGCTTTTCCCCGGTGGCGTCACCGTGGCCCACGCCGTCGCCCGGCACGTCCATCAGACATGCCTCCTGACGCTCCGTCGCGACGCGTGCCGGGCGTCCAGGCCCGACAGGCCGCGCACGGCGACATAGGCCTTCTCCCGGCCGGGCAGCGAGACGCGCCCGCGCAGCACGGCCTCGGGGTCGCGTTCGATGCGGTCGAGGAGCCTGCGGTAGATGCCGGCCATGGCGGCGACGCAGGCGCCGCTGCGCCGGTCGAGCATGGGCAGCAGCCGGTAGCCCTCGGCGAACAGGGTGCGGGCCCGCCGCACCTCGAAGTGGACGAGACCCGCGAAGTCGGAGCCCTCCGGCGGCTTCGGCCCGTCGAACCCGGCCGAGCAGCCGAACTTGGCGAGGTCGTCGGCGGGCAGATACGTCCGGCCGCCCGCCGCGTCCTCGCGGACGTCCCTGAGGATGTTCGTGAGCTGGAGTGCGAGCCCGAGCGTGTCGGCGTACTCCGGCGCGCGCTCGACTCCGCGCGCCCCCGGCTGGGTGCCGAACACGCCGAGGGAGAGCCGTCCGATGGCGCCCGCCACGCAGCGGCAGTAGACCTTCAGGTCGTCCCAGGTCTCGTACGTCTCGCCGCGCACGTCCATCAGCACGCCGTCGATCAGCTCGTCCAGGCCGCCCAGCGGGACCGGGAAGACCCGGGCGGTGTGCGCGAGGGCGACCGCGACGGGGTCGGTGTCGTCCTCCTCGATCTCGCCCGCGCGGATGCGGGCGAGCAGCGCCCGGGTGTCCTCGAGCCGGGCGGTCTTGACGTCGCCGTCCAGCGCGCCGTCGCCGATGTCGTCGACGCGGCGCGAGAAGGCGTACAGCGCCGACATCGCGCGGCGTTCGGGCGTGGGCAGCAGCCGGATCCCGTACGCGAAGTTACGGGCCTGCTGTCCGGTGACGGTCTCGCAGTAGCTGTAGGCGGCGAGTACCGGTGCGGACGCGTGCGGAGACGACTCCACGGCCCGGATCACCCCTCTCCTCGCAAGGTCACGCCCACCTCGCGCAGCAACTGGAGCTTGCCGGGCTTGGGCGGGCCGGGAAGTACGTCGTATTCGGCGGCGGCGATCGCTCGGATCGCGGCCCTTCCTCCCGCCACGAATCCCGCGAGCAGCAGTCTCAGCCTGCCGTGGACGCTACCCACCAGGGGGGCGCCTTCATTCAGGAGATCACTGGCGCGTTGCGCCTCGTACGCGACCAGCGCGCGCACCGACGCGCCCGCGGTCGGCGCGGCGAGGTCCGCTTCCTGGACGTGAAAGCGCTTCATGTCCGCGGCGGGCAGGTAGACACGGTCGCGGCCGAGGTCCTCGGTCACGTCCTGCAGGTGTTCGACGATCTGCAGTGCGGTGCAGATCATGTCGGAGAGGCGGATCCGCTCGGGGCTCGAGGAGCCGGTGACGGCGAGGACCAGGCGGCCCACGGGATTGGCGGACAGCTCGCAGTAGGCGAGGAGGTCGTCGTACGTCTCGTAGCGGGTGACGAGCTGGTCCTGCCGGTTGGCGGCGATCAGGCCGAGGAAGGGCTCCGGACCGAGCGCGCGGCGACGGACGGCCGGCTGCAGGCGGCGCAGCAGGGGGTGCCGGGGCGTGCCGTCGAAGACGCGCAGCAGATCGGCCTCGAACGCGTCCAGCAGGACCATGCGGTCCGCCGCGTCGGCGGCCGTCACGCCGAGCAGCGCGGCGTCGGCGCCGCCCGGCGCCAGGTCTCCGTCGCCGATGTCGTCGACGAGGCGGGCGAAGCCGTACACCGCCATGAGGTCGTCTCGCCAGACCCGGGGCAGGAAGAAGGGGGCCACGGGGAAGTTCTCGTGCGCGGCCTTGTCCAGCGTGCCGTCCACCGGGTCGCCGGTGCGCGGCGCGGCCGACGCCGTCATCCC
This sequence comes from Streptomyces sp. NPDC001027, assembly GCF_040299045.1. Classification (NCBI taxonomy): domain Bacteria; kingdom Bacillati; phylum Actinomycetota; class Actinomycetes; order Kitasatosporales; family Streptomycetaceae; genus Streptomyces; species Streptomyces sp. NPDC001027. The sequence goes on along the minus strand of NZ_JBEPBI010000479.1, from coordinate 445 downwards.
CGGCCGCCCGCTGCGGAAACGGCGCGGCCTGCGCTGAGCTGGGGAGTTTCCGTAGCCAATGCCGTCACATCTCCCGTTCTACACTGCCGACCCAATACACACTATTTCGGACACGCCGCCCGCACGTCGGCGCGAGGCTTCGACCATGGGCGCTGAGCGTTATCGCCCCACTTGACGCGTTTCGGGACCGGTCCAGCTTACGTTGTACAACGCAGCGGGGTGCACAGGGGGTGTTCTGCACATCACAACAACACACCGATTGGCGTCAAGATTCCTTGCGCGGGCGGGAGTTGACGCTTCCTTTGCAGACGCGGGGCCCCGCCGGACGGTTGAGGCGGGGGCCCCGGCGGCGCCGGCAAATTTGGCCGTGAAATTTCGTTGATCCCGCGCACCACATTGGTGGGGGGGGGCCCGCGCAGTTATACGCGCGCCAGGCAGAGAAAGC
>NZ_JBEPBI010000478.1:0-2700 GCF_040299045.1 Streptomyces sp. NPDC001027 | reverse complement strand
GCCCACTGCACCCGCGGCGCCCACTGCCCCCTCAGCCCCCACTGCACCCGCGGCGCCTACGGCACCCGCGGCCCGGGCTACGGCGTCATCAGGACCTTGACCGCGCCGTCCTGCTTGCGCTGGAACATCTCGTACGCGTGCGGGGCGTCCGCCAGCGGCACCCGGTGGGTGGCGAAGTCGTCGACGCCGAGCGGGTCGTCGTCGGTGAGATAGGGCAAAATCCGGTCGGTCCAGCGGCGCACGTTCGCCTGCCCCATGCGGATCTGCAGCTGCTTGTCGAACATGGTGAGCATGGGCAGCGGATCGGCCATGCCGCCGTACACGCCGACCAGGGAGAGCGTGCCGCCGCGGCGCACCAGCTCGATGCCGGTGTGCAGGGCGGCGAGCCGGTCGACGCTGAAACGCTCGGAAAGCGGTCCGCTGAGTTTCCGCGGCAGCAGCGCCGAGGCGTTCTGGACCATCCGGGCGGCCGCGCTGCCGTGCGCCTCGGTGCCGACGGCGTCGATCACGGCGTCCGGGCCTCGGCCGTCGGTCTCGTCGCGGATGGCGGCGACCAGCTCCTTCTCGCTGTCGAAGCTGCGCAGGTCGTACGTCTCCACGCCCCGCGCTCGGGCCCGGCGCAGTCGGTCGCCGACCAGGTCCACCCCGAAGACCCGGCCCGCACCGCGCACCTGGGCCACCCGGCAGGCCATGTCGCCGATGGGGCCGAGGCCCAGCACGGCGACGCTGCCGCCCTCCGGCACGTCCGCGTACTCGACCGCCTGCCAGGCGGTGGGCAGGACGTCGGAGAGGTAGACGAAGCGGTCGTCGGACGGGCCCTCGGGCACCTTGATGGGGCCGAACTGCGCCTGGGGCACGCGCAGGTACTCGGCCTGGGCGCCCGGCACCGCGCCGTACAGCCGGGTGTAGCCGAAGATCGCGGCGCCCATGCCCTCGCCGCTGACCTGGGTGGTCTCGCACTGGGTGGGCAGGGAGTTCAGGCACATCCAACAGTCGCCGCAGGCGATCTGGAACGGCACCACGACCCGGTCGCCGGCCTTCAGGTCGGGCACGGCCGCGCCGACCTCCTCGACGATGCCCATGGGCTCGTGTCCCAGGATGTCGCCCGGGGTCATGAACGGGGTGAGCACCTCGTAGAGGTGCAGGTCGGAGCCGCACAGCCCGGTGGACGTGATGCGGATGACGGCGTCCGTCGGTTCCTGGATGGTCGGGTCGGGCACGGTGGCCACCCGCACGTCCCGCTTGCCCTGCCAGGTCACAGCCTTCATCGTGCCGCACTCCCTCCGCCGGCCGGTCCGTCCCGGCGGGTCCGGGGGCCCCGGGTCCTGGCTGCCGCCCGGGTACCCGAGCCGCCGTCCCCGAACCGCGGCGACGGCCGCTCACGGTCACGGATGGCCGCCGTCGCCGGTCGAGCGCACAATCGAGACACCGAACGGGGTGGACACGATGAGCGCGAGAGATCCGAGTCGTCCGAGACGCTCCGGGCGTCCCGCGCGCGCGGTGCGCGCAGGACGCTCCCCGGCCGCGGCGGCGCTGCTGGCCTCGGCGCTGGCTGCCGCTCTGGCGGTCTCGCTCACGGCGGGCTGCACGACGTCCCGGGAGCCTTCGGGGGACGACGGGCGCAGCGCGTCGCGCACGGCGAGCCCCGGCGGGGACCGGCCGAGCGCCGCCACCGCCCCCGTGCTCGCCGTGAAGATCGACAACGCGCCGGCCGCCCGCCCGCAGACCGGTCTCGACGCGGCGGACGTCGTGTACGTGGAGCAGGTCGAGGGCGGGCTGAGCCGGCTGATGGCGGTGTACGCCACGCGTCTGCCGAAGGCGGTCGGGCCGGTGCGCAGCGCCCGCGAGTCCGATCTGGAGCTGCTGCGTCAGTTCCACCAGCCGGTGCTGGCGTTCTCCGGGGCGCAGGGCAGGCTGCTGCCGCTGATCGACAGGGCCCCGCTGGACGCCGTCACGCCCTCCGACGCGTCGGGCGCGTACGTCCGCGGCGCGGACCGGGCGGCGCCGCACAACCTGTTTCTGCGCCCGAACGATCTGCTGCCCTCCGCTCCGGGCGCCGCCGCGCTGACGACGGGGTTCCGGTACGGGCCTGCGCCTGCGGGCGGCACCGCGGCGGCCTCGCGCACCGTGCGCTTCCCGGCCGCTCGCTTCGCCTTCACCTGGTCCGCGAGCAGGGCGGGCTGGCTGGTCTCCACGGACGGCGCAGCGACCCGGACGAGCGACGGACGGCCCCTGGCGCCGGCCACGGTGGTCGTGCAGTACGTGAAGGTGCGCGCGTCGCGCTTCCACGACTTCCTGGGCAACAACACGCCGTACACCGAGACGGTGGGCTCGGGAAAGGCGCAGGTGCTGCGGGACGGGCGTGCCTACGACGTGAACTGGAAGCGCGGCACGGCGACGGACGGCACCGACTTCACCGCCGCGGACGGCACACCGGTCGCCTTCGCCCGGGGTCAGGTGTGGGTGGTCTTCGCGAACGCCTCCGAGGCCTCGTCCACGGCTTCGACCTCGTCCGCGGCCTCGGCGCCGCACGCGTCCCGGGCCGCGCAGGCGTCACCGGACGACCCGCTCGCCGCGCACGTGCCGTGACCGGCCGGCCGGCCGGACCGGGACGCGTCGGTGCGCCCGGAGCGGCGGTGCGCACGGGCGGGGAGCCCGGAGCGGCCCGCCGGCGCGGACGGACGCGCGGGCCGATCAGGA
>NZ_JBEPBI010000477.1:0-2719 GCF_040299045.1 Streptomyces sp. NPDC001027 | reverse complement strand
GCGTGGCCCTCGCCCACGAGGACCCGCACGGCGACGAGGACGGCCGCGCACGCCGACCCGCCGACGGCGATGCACCAGACCCCGGCCCACCCTCCGCCGCCGAGCCCCGCCCGGTCGAGCAGGACGAAGGTGAGCGGCGCCGCCGGCGGGTGGCCCGCCACGTGCGCGGGCCAGTTGTCGGGGGACTGGAGCAGGATGTGGTGGGTGAAGTCGCGCAGGGCCGCGGGGATGTCGTGGAAGCGGTCGACGACGCGCAGGTACTCGTGCCGGGTGGTGAGCCGGCCGGCGATCCCGCGCTGCCAGCCGTCGACGAGCGCCAGGGAGAAGATCCAGGCCGTCGCGGCGACCCACGTCGACCAGAGCAGCGTCCGCCACCGCAGCCGGGCCGCGACGGCCGGTCCGTAGGCGACGACGGCGACCGCGACGACGATCGCCGCCGGGGTGCCGGGGCCGACGTGCGGCTGCCAGGTGGCCAGCAGTGGGGGCCAGTTCACGCGCAGGGTGCCGTGCTCCCGCTCGATGGCGGAGCCGACGACCGCTGCGGTCGCGACGAGTGCAGCGGCGGCCGCAGCGGCGCCCAGGTCACGCAGATGATCACGAGTCACAGGGGAACGCTAGGCCGCAGAGGGCGCGTCGACACCGCCGAGCCCGCGGACGTCAGCGTTTCGTCATGTGTCGAAAGCCCCGTTGCCCGGCCGCACCGGCCTACGGTCGGCGCATGTCACGGTCGCCCGCTCCGCCGTCCCCGTCCCGCTTCCCCCGCCTGCCGTCCTCGCCCCGGTTCTGGCGCAGTCCGCTGCGCGGCCCGTGGTTCACCTCCGTCCTCGGCGTCGTGCTGCTCGGCGGGATCACCGTGCTGTTCGTGACGGGGCTCTTGTCGTACGCCGCGTACAACCCGGATCTCTCGCCGGTGAACGACAAGACCCCGGACAAGGGCCTGCTCGGCTTCTACCTCTTCGCGTGGCCGACGGACCCGCCCTGGCTCTACCGGCTCACCCAGGGCGTCCACGTCACGCTCGGGATCACCCTGATCCCCGTCCTGCTGGCGAAACTGTGGTCGGTGATCCCCCGGCTGTTCGCCATGCCGCCCGCGCGGTCGCTCACCCACGCGCTGGAACGCCTGTCGCTGCTCCTGCTGGTCGGCGGCGCGCTGTTCGAGTTCGTCACCGGCGTGCTCAACGTCCAGCTGGACTACGTCTTCCCGGGGTCGTTCTACCCGTTGCACTTCTACGGCGCGTGGGTCTTCTTCGCCGCGTTCGCCACGCACGCGGTGCTGCGCACTCCGGCCGCCGTACGCAATCTGCGCCGGCTGCGGCACGAGCCGGCGCCTCCAGCGGACGAGGCCGGTGACGGCGCGGAGATCTCTCTGACCGCGCCCAGTCCCGCGCCGCCCACGGTGACCAGGAAGGGCGCGCTGTGGCTGGTCGGAGGCGCTTCACTGCTGCTGTTCGGCACGACGGCGGGGCGCAGCTTCGACGGGCTCGCCCGGCGGTCGGCCTTGCTCACGCCGCACGGGGGCGCGGAGCCGGGCAGCGGCCCGGGCGGATTCCAGATCAACAAGACGGCCGCGTCCCGGGGGATCGTCGCGGCCGAGACCAGCGCGGACGCATGGCGGCTGACCGTCGCCGGGCCCGCCGGAACCGTCCGGCTGAGCCGGGCCCAGCTGCTCGACCTCCCCCTGCACAGTGCCGCACTGCCCATCGCGTGCGTGGAGGGCTGGTCCACCTCCGACCAGTGGTGGCGGGGCGTCCGGCTGCGCGATCTCGCCGCCCTGGTCGGCCACGAGGCGGACGCGGCGCCCGACGTCCTCGTGGAGTCGCTCCAGCGCAGCGGGTCCTTCCGCCGGGCGGCGCTGCGGGCGAACCAGGTGCGCGATCCGCGGTCCCTGCTGGCCCTGGACGTCAACGGCGAGCCGCTGACCCCCGACCACGGCTTCCCGGCCAGGATCATCGTGCCCGCCGCGCCCGGCGTGCTGAACACCAAGTGGGTCGCCCGGCTGACCTTCGGCGAGCTGTGACGACACCAGGGAGACGAGCTGTGGGGCGAGCGACGAGCATCCCGGAGAGGAGACACCCGTGAGGCGACCCGCGACGCGGCGCGACACGACGACGGGACGGCGTCCGCCCCGGGCGAGGACGACCCGGCCCCTGTCCGGTGCGAACGGCGGCGGCCCGTTCACCCTGCTGCTTCTGGCCTGCTCGTTCGCGCTGGCCGGCTACGCGGGCGTGCGGCTGCTGGCCGACGACTGGTTCGCGGTGGCCCTGTGGTTCGTGGGGGCGGCGATCGTCCACGACCTGGTGCTGCTGCCGCTGTACGCGTCGGCCGACCGCGCGGCCGTGAGGTCGCTCGAGGCGGCCGGCCACCGCGCGTGGGCCCTGTACCTGCGGGTGCCGGCCGCTCTGTCCGGGCTGCTCCTGCTCGTGTGGTTCCCGCTGATCAGCGGACGCGTGGACGAGCGTTACCGGTCGGCGACCGGGATGTCCGCGGACGGTTTCCTCGCCCGCTGGCTGCTGATCACCGCGGTGCTCTTCGGCGGCTCGGCGCTGCTGCTCGCGCTGCGCCGGCGGTCGGGGCTGCGCAGGGCGACGAAGCAACGGCCGCCCGCCGACCACTGATCGGCGGTCCGCCAGCCCGACGGACCGGCGTGCCGCAGCAGTGCCCGGGTCCCGAGCCGGGCCCAGGGGAACGGCTCGTCGACGTCCGCGGCGGCGCCGGCGCA
>NZ_JBEPBI010000476.1:0-2726 GCF_040299045.1 Streptomyces sp. NPDC001027 | reverse complement strand
GGCGCCCAGGGCTTCCAGGGCAACCAGGGCAACCAGGGCTTCCAAGGCAACCAGGGAGCTCAGGGCGACGCGGGGGCGCAGGGCAACCAGGGCTTCCAGGGTGACCCGGGGGCGCAGGGCAACCAGGGCTTCCAGGGTGACCCGGGTGCACAGGGCAACCAGGGCTTCCAGGGCTTCCAGGGCTTCCAGGGTTTCCAGGGCGACACGGGGGCGCAGGGCTTCCAGGGTTTCCAGGGTGACCCGGGGGCGCAGGGCAACCAGGGCTTCCAGGGCAACCAGGGAGCTCAGGGCGACGCCGGCCCGCAGGGCAACCAGGGCGTCCAGGGCGGTGTCGGCAGCAACCTGTACGTCAAGACCGTGACCAATCCGGGGACGTTGGGCGGAACGGCGGCGACCGTCGTCTGCGATCTCGGAGACGTGGCCACCGGCGGCGGAGCCGTGCTGCCCGGCCTCGGCAGCCTTCGGGACAACTCCCCGACGGGCGGCTCGACGACGTCGCCCCCCACGGGGTGGCAGGCCGGCGTCACCGGCAACAACCCCATCCAGGTCTTCGTGGTCTGCGCCGACGTGGCGCCGTAGGTCTTCGTGAGCGGCGGTGCGGTAGCGGTACCGGCCGCCGGCCTCACCGGACCTGCGCGGCGTGCGCCCTTCGAGGCTTCGGTCTCGGAGGGCGCCGCCGCACGAGGACCCGCCCCCATCGACCGCCCCACCGACCCACCCACCCAATGACCGACCCGGTGCCGAGCGCCGGGCAGTGAGAGAACTCGGAGAGCCATGCGCGTCCTGGTGACCGGCGGCGCCGGATTCATCGGTTCCGAATACGTCCGGCGGCAGTTGAGCGCGGATCCCGCGGCACGGGTCACCGTCCTCGACAAGCTCACGTACTCAGGTGTCGAGGCCAATCTCGCGCCGGTGGCGCAGGCCCCCGGCTATGCCTTCGTGCGGGGCGACGTCTGCGATCCGGACGTGGTCGACCAGGTGATGGCGGGTCAGGACGCGGTGGTGCACTTCGCCGCCGAGTCGCACGTCGACCGGTCGATCGAGGGGGCCGGTCCGTTCGTCAGCACCAACGTGCTGGGCACACAGGTGCTGCTCGACGCCGCCCGCCGGCACGGCGTCGGCCGCTTCGTCCAGGTGTCCACGGACGAGGTGTACGGCTCGATCGGCGAAGGGTCGTGGACCGAGGACCGGCCCCTGGCCCCGAACTCCCCTTACTCCGCGTCGAAGGCCGGCGCGGACCTGCTGGCCCTCGCCCACCACCGCACCCACGGGCTGGACGTCGTGGTCACCCGGTGCACCAACAACTACGGGCCGTACCAGTTCCCCGAGAAGGTCGTCCCGCTCTTCGTCACCCGCCTGCTCGACGGGAAGCCGGTCCCCCTGTACGGGGACGGCCGCAACGTCCGCGACTGGCTGCACGTCTCCGACCACTGCCGGGGCATCGACCTGGTCCTGCACGGCGGCCGGGCCGGGGAGGTCTACCACATCGGCGGAGGCGCCGAGCTGACCAACCACAAGCTCACAGGTCTGCTGCTGGACGCCCTCGGCGCGGACTGGGACCGGGTCGAGCACGTACCCGACCGCAAGGGGCACGACCTGCGCTACTCGCTGGACGACGGCAAGATCCGCGAAGAGCTCGGCTACGCCCCGCAGATTCCCTTCGCCCATGGGCTGGCGGACACGGTCGCCTGGTACCGCGCCCACCGCTCCTGGTGGGAGCCGCTGCAGGAGAGGGCCGCACCGCGATGACCACGAGGTGGCTGGTCGCCGGCGCGAACGGGCTCCTCGGCCGGGACGTGCTGGCCGAGCTCGCCGCCGATCCGGACGCCGTGGTGACGGGCCTCGGCCGCGATCGGCTCGACATCACCGACCCGGCCGCCGTGCGTGCGGCCGTCCCCGGCCACGCCGTGGTCGTCAACTGCGCCGCCTGGACGGACGTCGACGGCGCCGAGCGGTCCGAGGCGGCGGCCACGGCCGTGAACGGCACGGGCGTCCGCCACCTCGCCGGCGCCTGCGCGGACGCCGGAGCGATCCTGCTGCACCTGTCGACGGACTACGTCTTCCCGGGCGACGCCCGCGGGCCCTACCCCGAGGACGCGCCGACGGGCCCCGTCAACGCGTACGGCCGGAGCAAACTGGCGGGCGAGCGGGCGGTCCGCGAGCTGCTGCCCGACACCGGCTACGTCGTGCGCACCGCCTGGCTCTACGGCGAGCACGGTCCCAACTTCGTGGCCACCGTGCTCGAACTCGCCGCCCGCCGCGAGACCCTGGACGTGGTGGCCGACCAGCACGGTCAGCCGACCTGGACCCGGGCGCTCGCCCGGCAGCTCGCCGCCCTCGGCCGTGCCGCGCTCACCGGCCGGGCCCCCGCGGGCTTCTACCACGGCACGTCGGCGGGCCGCACGACCTGGTGCGGCCTGGCGCGCGACGCCTTCCGGCTCAGCGGACTCGATCCCGAGCGGATCCGCCCCGTCGGCTCGGAGAAGTTCCCCCGTCCGGCCGCGCGCCCGGCGTTCGGCGTCCTCGGCCACGGCGGCTGGCTGCGGGCCGGCCTGGCGCCCCTGCCCCCGTGGGACGACCAGTTGGCCTCGGCCGTGAGGCTGCCCGCCTTCGCCGCACTGGCCGCCGCGGCCCGCACGACGCGACGGCCCTGAAACCGGCGCGAGGCGCCCCGCGGGACCGGTGTGTGCCGCGGGGCGCCGCGCGTGCGGCGGTCCGGAGGCCGC
>NZ_JBEPBI010000475.1:0-2820 GCF_040299045.1 Streptomyces sp. NPDC001027 | reverse complement strand
GCGGTGAGTGCCGCGTCGGTCGCCGCGGCCGCGGCGGCCGGGCCCACTCCCCCTGCCACCAGGTCGAAGACCAGCTGCCGGCGCCGGACGGAACCCTGCCCCGCCGCCGTGTGGTCGGCAGGCCCGGACGAGGTGTCCCCAGGGCCGTGGATCCGGAGCATCTCGCGGCCCGGCAGGGCGCCGCACTCGACCGCCGCGGCAGGGCCCAGACCTCGCGCGACGGCGTCGCGTTCGGCTTGTACCGCGGTGACGACGAGGAGACGTACCGCGGTCATGACGAGAGCTGGACGTGCCCGTGGTCGCCTATGACGAGGCGGTGGGTGGCAGGCAGTCCGGGGGCGACGGCGACCTTGACGTTGCGGCCGATGAGGGAGGCTGCCACACGCCGGATCCGGTCGAAGGACGACTCCCGCAGCACGATCGAGTACTCGATCTCGCTGTGGAAGATGCGGCAGTTCTCCGCGACCGACGTGGACGGGCCGACGTAGGAGTCGCTGACGACGCTGCCGGCGCCGATGATCACGGGCCCGACGATGCGGGAGCGCCGGACCTCGGCGCCCGCCTCGATCCGCACGCGTCCGATGATCTCGCTCTCGTCGTCGACGTAGCCGTTGACGCAGGGCTGGAGGCGTTCGAGGAGGGTGCGGTTGACCTCCAGCATGTCGGTGACGTTGCCGGTGTCCTTCCAGTAGCCGGTGATGACCGTGGAGCGGACCTCCATGCCCTGGTCGATCATCCACTGCAGTGCGTCGGTGATCTCCAGCTCGCCGCGGGGGGACGGCTCGACGGCCCGCACCGCTTCGTGGACGGCCGCCGTGAAGAGGTACACGCCGGCGACGGCCAGGTCGCTGCGCGGCTTGCGCGGCTTCTCCTCGAGTACGAGGACGTTGCCGTTGTCGTCGGTGACCGCCACGCCGAAGGCCGTGGGATCGCTCACCCGGGTGAGCAGCACCTGGGCGTCGCGTGGGTCCTTGCGGAACTCCTCGACGACGTCGGTGATGCCGTCGAGCACGAAGTTGTCGCCGAGGTACATGACGAAGTCGTCGTCGCCGAGGAAGGATTCGGCGACGAGCACGGCGTGGGCGAGTCCGAGGGGTTCGCTCTGCGGGATGTAGGTGACGGTCAGGCCGAAGGCGGAGCCGTCACCGACGGCCTCCTCGATTTCCGGGGCGGTGCTGCCGACGATGACGCCGACGTCGGTGATGCCCGCGGCGGCGATGGATTCGAGACCGTAGAAGAGGATCGGTTTGTTGGCGACCGGGACCAATTGCTTGCTGGACGTGTGGGTGATCGGTCGCAGTCGTGAACCTGATCCCCCCGCGAGCACGAGAGCCTTCACTGTTCCATCCAGGTGACGGGTGAGCGGTGGTGGGTGAGAGGTGACGGGTGAGAGACGGGGGCCGTTCCGGCCCGGACGACGTGTCCGGGCCGGAACGAGGCCGGTCGGCTCAGACCTCGTCGAGGTCGCCCTCGAGGAAGGCGCGCAGTTCGTCGTCGGAGACCTCGTCCGCGGCCTGCCCCGGCGCCGACGGCACGGGGCCGACGGCGGTCCCGGCGGCCGCGTCGTCGAGTCGGGCCAGCAGACCGCTGAGCCTGCTGCGCAGCCGCTCCTGGACGGCGGTGTCCAGGACTGACGCGGTGAACTGGGCTTCCAGGGCGTCGAGACGGTCGAGGACGGGGGAGACGGCCGGCTGCGCCTCCTGGGTGACGCGTTCCAGGAGGTGCGCGGCGAGCCGTTGCGGCGTCGGGTAGTCGAACATGAGGGTCGCGGGCAGTCGTGCTCCCGCGAGGGCGCCGATGCGGTTGCGCAGTTCTACGGCGGTCAACGAGTTGAACCCGCTGTCCAGGAAGCCTCCTTCCGGGTCGATGGAGTCGGCGCTGTCATACCCGATGACCAGGGCCGCCTGGGCGAGTACGGCGTCCAGCACGACGGCGTGCCGGGCGTCCGGGGCGAGCCCGGCGAGGCGGGTGCGCAGCTCGCCCTGCGCGGGCGTCGCCGACGCGGCGGCGGCCGGCGCGGCGCGGTGCCGGGTGCGGGCCGGGACGAGGTCGCGCACCAGGTCCGGCACCGATCCGTCGGAGGCCTGCAGCGCGGCCGGGTCGAGGTCGACGGGCGCGTGATACGGATCCCGGGAGCGCAGCGCCGCGTCGAGCAGGGCGAGTGCGTGACCGGTCTCCATGGGCCGCAGACCGCTGCGGGCGATGCGGCGCATGTCCGCTTCGCCGAGCTTGCCGGTCATGCCGCTGCGTTCGGCCCACAGACCCCAGGCGAGGGACTGGACACGGCGTCCGCCGGCGGCGCGGCGCGCGGCGAAGGCGTCGAGGAAGGCGTTGGCCGCCGAGTAGTTGCCCTGACCGACGCCGCCGAGGGTTCCGGCGATCGAGGAGAACAGCACGAGCGCGGCGCCGGTGTCGCGGGTGAGTTCCTCCAGCAGGACGCTCGCGTCGGCCTTGGCCCGCAGCACCGTGTCGACGCGCTCGGGAGTGAGCGACTGCACGATGCCGTCGTCGAGGACGCCCGCGGTGTGGACTACGGCGCTGAGCGGCCGGTCCGCGGGGAGGTCACCGAGCAGGGCGGTCAGGGCGTCGCGGTCGGCGACGTCGCAGGCCGCGACGGTGACGCGGGCGCCGTGGCCGCTGAGCTCCTCGTGGAGTTCGGTCATGCCCTCGGCGGCCGGGCCGCGCCGTCCGGCCAGCACCAGGGAGCGCACGCCGTGGGCGGTGACCAGATGACGGGCGATCTCCCGTCCCAGGATGCCGCCGGCTCCGGTGACCAGGACGGTGCCGTCCGCGAAGGCCCCGTCCGCCGCCTCGGCGGGC
>NZ_JBEPBI010000474.1:0-2844 GCF_040299045.1 Streptomyces sp. NPDC001027 | reverse complement strand
AGTCCGGACGCACCCCGAACGACTCCACCAGACGGAAAAGAGCCACCTCCACCGCGAACAACGCAGGCTGCGCCCACTCCGTGCGCTCCAGCAGCGCCACGTCCTCGCCGAAGATCACATCCCGCAGCCCGCCCCCCACCTGCCCGCACACCGCGTCGAACGCCTCCGCGAACACCGGGAACGCCTCATACAACCCACGCCCCATCCCCACCCGCTGCGCACCCTGACCAGCGAACAAGAACGCCGTCCGACCACCCCGGGTCGTCCCGATCACGGTGCGCGCGTCGGGCTCGCCTGTGGCCAACGCGGAGAGTGCGGCGAGGAGTTCGGCACGGTCGTGGCCCTGGATCACGGCGCGGGTCTCGAAGGCGGTGCGGGTGGTGGCCAGGGAGGCCGCCAGGTCGTAGAGGTCGGTGTCCGGGCGCTCGGTCAGATGGGCGGCGAGGCGGCCGGCCTGGCCGCGCAGCGCGGTCTCGTCTCGGGCGGAGAGGAGCCACGGCAGGACCGGGAGGGCGGTACGGGGTTCCTGTTCCGGGGTGGTCTCGTCCGCGGAGGGTTCGGGGGCCTGCTCGATGACGACGTGGGCGTTGGTGCCGGAGACGCCGAACGCAGAGACTCCGACGCGGTGCGGGTGGTCGACGTGCGGCCAGTCGACGGACCGGGTGAGCAACCGGACGTGACCGGCGCTCCAGTCGACGTGTCGGGAAGGGCTGTCGGCGTGGAGGGTGGGCGGCAGGACGCCGTGCCGTAGCGCGAGGACGGACTTGATGACGCCGACGACGCCTGCCGCGGCCTGGGTGTGACCGATGTTGGACTTCGCCGAGCCGAGCCACAGCGGCCGGTCGGCGGTGCGGCCCTGGCCGTAGGTGGCGAGGAGCGCCTGGGCCTCGATGGGGTCGCCGAGCGAGGTGCCCGTGCCGTGCGCCTCGACGGCGTCGATCTCGGACGCGGGCAGGCCGGCGTTGGCGAGGGCGGCGAGGATGACGCGCTGCTGGGCCAGGCCGTTGGGGGCGGTGAGGCCGTTGGAGGCGCCGTCCTGGTTGACCGCGCTGCCGCGCAGCACCGCCAGCACCTGATGGCCGTTGCGGCGGGCGTCGGAGAGCCGTTCGACGACGATCGTTCCGGCGCCCTCGGCCCAGCCCGTCCCGTCAGCGTCGTCGGCGAAGGCCTTGCAGCGGCCGTCGCCGGCCAGGCCGCCCTGCTGCTCGAACTCGATGAAGGCGCCGGGGCTGGACATGACGGTGACCCCGCCGACGACGGCGAGGGAGCACTCGCCGGAGCGCAGCGACTGGGCGGCCAGGTGCAGGGCGACGAGAGAGGAGGAGCAGGCGGTGTCGACGGTGACGGCCGGGCCCTCCAGCCCCAGCGTGTAGGCGACACGGCCGGAGAGGACCGACATGGAGTTGCCGGTGAGCAGATGGCCCCGGACGTCGTCGGGGACCTCGCGCAGCCCGGAGGTGTAGCCCTGGTCGCTGCACCCGACGAACACTCCCGAGCGGCTGCCCCGCAGCGTCGCGGGATCGATGCCGGCGTGCTCGAAGGCCTCCCAGACCACTTCGAGCAGCAGACGCTGCTGCGGGTCCATCGCGAGAGCCTCGCGCGGGGAGATGCCGAAGAAGGCGGGGTCGAACCGGTCGGCGTCGTCGAGGAAACCGCCGCGGCGGCGCCCGGCGGCGCCGCTGTCCGGTCCGGGCGCGGTGGACCAGCCCCGGTCGGCGGGCCAGTCGGTCACCGCGTCGGTCCCGTCGGCCAGCAGGTCCCAGAAGTCGTCGGGTGTGCGGACGCCGCCCGGCAGGCGGCAGCTCATGCCGACGACGGCGACGGGCTCCTGCTCGCGAGCCTCCAACTGGCGAAGCCTGCGGCGGGTGTTGTGGAGGTCGACGGTGACCCGCTTGAGGTAGTCCCGAAGCTGCGCTTCATTCGTCATGGACTGCCCCCATGCTGATCGGTTCTGTGACGGAACGTGTCCCCGCGCGTGGTCGGCGGGCCCTGTGGGCGTCCGACTGCTGGTGTGCTCACCGAGCGGTGGGGACAGCATGACCCGGCCCGGGAGCCTTTCTCGGCACCCGGCCGGGTTCTCTGGGGAAACCCTTGGAAATCAAGAGCCCGCCGCCATTCACGCAGGCCGGAGCAACGGCCGGTCGGACGGACCGGACGTGGCGGCGCCCCGAACGTCCTGTGGCTTTAGGGAAGTTCGGGGCTCGGGCTGCTCAGACGTACGGCGGCGGGGCGCCCCGGCCGAGAACGGTGTACAGGATCGCGAAGGCGTCCTGAAGTGCCGTCAGGGCGTCGGGGATGCGCCAGGCGGCTCGGTCGCGCGGGCCGACGGGGTTGGAGACAGTGCGCAGTTCCAGCAGCGGGACGCCGTGGACGGAGGCGGCCTCGGCGACGCCGAAGCCCTCCATCGCCTCGGCCGCGGCTCCGTGGCGTTGCCGTAGGCGCTGGGCGCGTTCGGCGGTGCCGGTGACGGTGGAGACGGTCAGGACGGGGGCGTGGACGGCGCCGAGGACCCGGGCGACGGCGGCGGACAGGTGGGGTGCGCAGGCGTGCTCGGAGGCTCCGAAGCCGAGGCGGTCCATGGAGAGGAATCCGTCGGCGGTCTCGCAGCCGAGGTCGGCGGCGACGACGCGGTCGGCGACGACGACGGAGCCGACGTCGGCGACCGGCGCGAAGCCCCCCGCGATGCCAGTCGAGACGACCAGGTGGTACCGGTCGCCCCGGACGGCCGCCGCGGTGAGTGCCGCGTCGTCTCACCGACCCGCAGCACGGCCTGCGGATCGCCAAGGCCGCCGTCCAGAAGAAGCTCGTGCACGCGCGCGAGCTGCTGTCCGGGCTGGAGGCGCA
>NZ_JBEPBI010000473.1:0-2845 GCF_040299045.1 Streptomyces sp. NPDC001027 | reverse complement strand
TGACGGAGCCCGGGAGCATGTCCAGCTCCCGGGCTCCAGCTTGCCACCCATTTGCGCACACCGACGGCGTTTAAGAACCGCGGGTCATGTTGAGATCGACGTGTTCTGCCTTTGAACTACAGCGCCACGAGAGAGGCGCCGGGGGGACTTGAACCCCCATCCGTCGACGTTCGCCCACGCTCGGTCGATCCGGTGTTCGGCGGCGAATACTGAGACTGGAGCGAGAATCTGAGTTTCATGGGGCCGCCTCTGCCAGGCTTGGGCCACCCCCGCACGTGGTGCGGGGAGAGGGATTCGAACCCCCAACTGACACCCCTTCATCAGCTTCAACATCAGTTTCAGCTTGCGCTCATCGCGCACCCCCCGCTCGCGACGGAGGGCGTATGTGGGGGCTACCGGAAGAGGTAGCCGAATACCGCATCTCCGACCCGCTGGTCGGTGACCTCGGTGCTGTTCGCCTCCTCGCGGGCGAACTTGACGGACTGCTGGAGCTTCTCGACGCGGTCGAGGAGCTCGTTGACCCGCCGGGCGGGCAGCGCGCCGGAGAACTTCACCGTGGTCCAGTAACCGACCGGGACGTCCTCGTAGTACACCTCGACCTGCGCCGGGTGCTTCTCCGTGGCCTCGGCCTTCACATGGTTGCGCGGAACCTTCTTCGTGCGGATGGTCCGCACCGGGTCCGTCTTCCACGAGTCCGTCGAAGGGTCCAGGTTCCACGACTCGGAGGCGTCGAGCACCGGCAGCTTGCGCACGAAGGTGTGCAGGTCGGTGAGTTGCTTCTCCAGGAACAACAGGTACGGGACAGGCACCTGGGGCAACAGCACCGTGCCGTCGACCACCACGTCCGCGACCGCGGACCGGTTCGCCCAGTCCTTCGTCGCGGTCACGTCGAACAGCCGCGTCAGCGTCCCGGCGGTCGTCCGCAGAGCGTCCTCGGCCTTGATCTGTACCCGCGTGGACTCGGGCGGCAGCTGCTCGCCCTCTTCGTCCTTGGGCTGGTAGGTCCGGGAGATGCCGGCCAGCAGGGCAGGCTTCTGCACGTCCTGGTGAGCCTGGGTGAGCTCCTGGAGAGCCTTGGACTTGACGCCCTTTTCGACTGCGATGATCTGATTCAGCTTCGGCACACGGCGAACCTAACAACTCCGCGCCGCACGCACATCCGATTTAGCGCCAGGCCGAGAGGGCGGGGCGGCGAGTGTGAGCCCGGACCGGGACGCGAAGGTCACCAGACGCAAGGCGGCCGCCCGGCCGACGGCCCCGTGCGGTCCATGACAAGACGGAGGGCCACAGCTCCTACCGGGGGCTCGAGGCTCTCTGGCGGAGGTGTGCGGCGCCCCGAACGACTTGTCCGGCGCGACAGCTTCGGCCTGGTGACTTCTCCGAACTGCTGGCGGCAGCAGGTCAGTTACTGCCGGTGAACCAGTGGCTTTCCACGGACGAGCCTCATAGTTTGTGCGCTCGTGACTAACGACCCTCAGATGCGCCCGAACCCACGCGACCTCGGCCGGGTGTTCAACGAGGCGCCGGAACTCTACGACCGGGTCCGGCCTGGATACCCCGACGAGCTGTTCGCGGAACTTGTCGCCGTCACCGGCTTGGACGACAGGTCGTCGGTGCTGGAGGTGGGCTGCGGTACCGGTCAAGCGACGCGCTCGTTGGCAGCGCTCGGATGCTCAGTGACCGCCGTCGAGCCGGGCGCAGACATGGCCGCACTCGCTCGCCACCGGATCGCCTCCTTCCGTAACGTCGCAGTCGAGACATCGACGTTTGAGGAGTGGGACGACCGCGATCGACGCTTCGATGTCCTCGTGGCCGCGTCGTCGTGGCACTGGGTCGACCCGTCGATCGGCTGGCAGCGAGCGCACGACATGCTCCATCCCGGAGGCTGGATGGCACTGTTCGGCCACGTCGTTGTCCGTCGGCCGGGAGAGCCGGAGGTGTATGCCGAGACTGCTGACCTACACGAGCGGTTCTGTCCCGGGAACCCTGAGTGGGGTCATCCGCCACTCGAAGAAGACGTGCGCGGCGCCGACGAGGGCTGGGGCCTGGTCGAGGATCCCGGAGGGTTGTTCGGCCCGACGATGGTGCGCTGGTATCCAACCGTTCAGTGGTTCGACGGGGAGGGCTTTGCCGATCTCCTTCGCTCGCAGTCGCTGTATCGGAGGCTGGACCGCGATGTCCGCGAGCCCCTGCTCGATGCCATCGCCGAGCGCATCCGCACGCGGCTGGGCGACCGAGCATCACGCCGCTATCTGAGCGTGCTGCGTGTCGGACGGCGCGCCGAGTGAGGCGGGGGACCGGTCTCTGACCCACCTGTCCCGGCTTAAACACGCGGCGGCGGCCGGACCAGAGCCGGTGACGGCTACTGGCCGGGGTGGACCGCCTGGACACCGGTGCCCGCGTACGCCTTGGGCGTCAGCGTGAGGAGGAACCGCCCGGCCGGATGGGCGGCGGAGGGCCGGGCCGCGTGGACGGCGTGGACGGCGGCCCACGAGTGCCCGAACCGCAGCAGTCCGGTGGCGGTGACGGCTGCGTCGGCGTCGAACGCCTCGATCCGGATGAACCGCAGCCCCTTGATGCAGCCGAGCAGGCCCGGCCGCTCGGTGTCGCCGGCCGTCAGCGACAGCGCCGGCGCGGACAGATTCCCGAGCCCGCCGGACGCCTGCACGTAGAACGCGGCGACCGCCTCGTTGAACGGCTCCTTCGGGTCGTACGGAGCGGTCGCCGTGGTGTGGTCCAAGACGACCGAGATCGCCGCCACTACGCGGCCGTCTGCGAGCCGTGCTGCGCTCCGCCCAGGCGCTCCAGCAGCGCGCGGGCCTTCGCCTCGGCCTCCGCGCTGGGC
>NZ_JBEPBI010000472.1:0-2867 GCF_040299045.1 Streptomyces sp. NPDC001027 | reverse complement strand
GTGAGCCAGGCCTCCATGGCCTTGATCTCGGGCCCCTGCGCCGCGGAGATGCGCAGGGCGAGGCGTTTGACGTCCCCGGATGCGGCGCGGTCCGGTACTCGCGCCAGCGTCCGTTGCTGTAGGCCCTGTCGGCCGCCAGGCTGTCGGGCTTCTTGCGCGGCCTGCCCCGGCCGGTCCTGGGGATACGAATCTCCTCCAGGACCGGCTTGAACTGGGTACGGTCCGCCCGCTGTTCACCGGTGACGACCAGGGGCACCGGACGGCAGGGGCCATCCGCGCTCAGGTGGATCTTGCTGGTGAACCCGGCCCGCGAGCGGCCCAGGCCCCCGCTTGCAGCACCACCTCCACCAGACGGGCGACCAGGCTCTGCCACGGCGTTTCGTCCTCGTGTTCCACCTCTTCGCCCCCTTTCATGCAGGTGCCGGAGGCCGCGCAGTCCCGAGCGCCGGAAGCGTTCTCGCCTGCCGCGTCGGCCGCGGTTTTGTCGCGGCCTGAGGACGTTCCAGGAAGCCGGTGTTCGCCGTTGCGGCCACTCCCTCGGTCCCGGGCCAGGTGGTGAATGGCCGCACCCGTGGTCCTCGAAGTTGCAGCAGAGGACGTCACACCCGCACTCATACCGCCGTCAACTGCGCTGTGGCGGCGCACATCGAAAGCTCGGCGGACCGGGTGCCACCCTTCGCGAGGCACGGCCGCCAACAGCGCGCGGGTATAGGCGTGTTCAGGTGCCGGCAGTAGCCGTAACCCGGAAGCGTCGATCCGAACGACGTCCTCCGGGTCGAATCCCGACATGACGACGGTGGGCCGCTGGTTCGCGACCTCGGCTTCCGGCGCAGGGCGACCCGTCAGGCGGCATCGACGTCCAGGGGCGCTCCCCCGCCGCGGGCCTGAACACGACGCCAGGTCATCCCCGCCGAGGCCGTCCGGGCCCACGTTCAGCAAGAGATCGAGTTGCTGCTCTGCGGGCGATCGCCACCACCGGCGGTGCTGCCTGCGACGCATGGCGTGCACGAGGGTCCTGCGGGCCGAGAGGCATCCCTCGACGGGGACGCTTGCCGCGGAGCACTGTCTGCGCTGGGATGGGCGCTGGGCTCGGACCGTTCCTGGCCTCCCCGACGCGCGCCCTCGCGCAGCAGTCGGACGAAGGCGGCGTTGCCGACCGTGCGCTGCAGAGTCAGAGCCAGGAAGTCCACGGACCGTCCACGTCAGGCAGCGCATGGTAAGGGTCGCCGAGCATCCGTCGTTCGTCGCCATGAAGCCCCTGACTTCTGCGGGAGCATTTCGCGTGTCGGCATCCGTCTGGCCTTGAGCTGCATGGGGAGACCGTGGGCGGCACCGAGATGCGGGTTTCCGCGGCTCCATGCACGGGCCGGCGACGATGATCGCCGCGGCCGGTTCTCTGATCGGCGGGCCTTCTGCCGCAGCCGGCACGGGCCAGCGCCTTTTGTGGACGCATCGCCAACAGACTCTGCACCGAACCGCAATGACGTCGACGAGACCGTCCGCCGGTCTCTCTGACTGAACGTTCTCGACACGGGAGGGCTTGTGATGACGAAGATGAGAGACCGGTTCGCCACTTTGCTCGCTGCGACCGTCATGACGGTCGGGGCCTCGCTCACCCTCGGAACGACCGGCGCGGCAGCAGCCAGCTGGACCTTCAAGAAGACGGCGGCGTCGTCCGACGGGAGTTTCGCCATCGCTGCGTACAACGACGGCGCCTACGCGGGCGTCATGGTGTGGAACGCCGACCCCAGTGGCCCCATCCCCGGTGACGCGAGGACCGCTCCGACCGCGGCGGACGCGCCCACGAGCGCGAAAAGGAGCGGGTAGCCGTGTTCCGAGCCGATGATCGCTCCGGCGATCAACGGGGCGAGAGCCGGGGGAACGATCGAGCCGATGTTCATGATGCCGAGGTCCTTGGCGCGGCTCTCCCGTCCGGCGCGCGAGGGCGAGGCCGCTCAGTGGAGGCAGTCCGGGGGCGGATCCCTGGCCTGTCGACGCCGGGACCCGTCGTCTCGCCGAAGGTCGCCCACGTGGCCTCGCAGGCCGCCGGGGCCGCGACGCGCCGCTCAGACGCCGGGCCGCAGGCGGAACGCCGGACCGGGGAGGCTCTCGATGTCTTCCGCCTGCACGGCGTGCCCCTCTTCGCAGCGGAGCTGGACGTCGACGTGTGCGCCGCATTCACGGTGACGCGCCAGCACGGCCGGCCCCTCCGGGTCGGCGCGGTAGCGATCGCCCCACTGCAGGAGTCCCATCACGGCCGGGACCAGATCCATGCCCTTGGGCGTGATCACATACTTCGGCCGGCTCCGCGAGCCCGGCTCCTTGTACGTCTCCGCGGCCAGGATCCCCTCTTCCACGAGCATCCGGAGCCGGGACGCGAGCAGGTTGCGAGGACAGCCCAGCACGCGTTCGAAGTCGCCGAAGCGCGACGAGCCGTACCAGACCTCGCGCAGGATCAGGATCGTCCACTTCTCACCCACCACCTCCAGGGTCCGGGCGATCGAGCAGTTCGACACGTCCCGGTCGAGCCGGGGGTCCCTGTCGGCGTCCTGAAGAGTGTCGGTCCTCGCATCCATGAAGTGATACTAACCTCTTCTAAGTTTATTTTTCTATACTCAGAAGGTAACGTCCATGGCTGGCAGCTCCCCCTACACATCGGGTGCGCAGGGGACCTGCGCGACGAATTACATCGACCACTGAGACACCCACGCAGAAAGGCGGCCGACATGAAGGCCTTCGCCGTCGGGAAGTACGGCAAGGACGGCGTGCGCGCCGCAGAGGTACCCGAGCCCACCGTCGGAGAACGGGACGTGCTGGTCAAGGTGAGCGCCGCCAGCGTCAACCCGCTGGACAAGATGGTCCGCGAC
>NZ_JBEPBI010000471.1:0-2869 GCF_040299045.1 Streptomyces sp. NPDC001027 | reverse complement strand
GGGACCGGCCCGCGCTGCCTCCGTCGCCCTGGGCGGCGGCAGGCTTGTCGAAGAAACCGGCTCTGCCGCACACCCCGGTCTTCGGCGAGTCAGCTCCACGCGGGTGGCGGCCTCGCAGTCGCCGGCGCGGGCGGCGGCCGCGGACCGGGTCCGTACGGTCGACTTCACGGACCTCACAGCCTTCCGGATCGGTCATCCGGCCGGGACGGGGCCGCCACTCGGGTCTCGGCGGGGACGACCCCCGACGGTCGAACCGAAGTGGTGCCCCGTCCTGGTGGTGGTCAGGAAGTCTCGACGATCTCGTTCACGATCCACGAGCCGAGTTCCTCGGTCATGGTGGTGTGCCCCTCGTTGCGGCTCGCGCAAACGAAGGCGTCGAGCGCGCCGGCCTCCTCCGTGATCGGCTTGTGGAGCGCCTCCGCGTCGGCGATGTCGCCGGCCGCGGCGGCGCTGATGGCCGGGATGAAGCAGGAGGTGAGGATGGTCTCCGGGTCCACGGTGTTGCCGAGGGCGGTCATGAGGGGGCCGGCCAGGCCGAAGCTGCCCGGGTCGCCGTTCTCGGTCGGCATGGTGAACAGGCCGCCGGGGGCGCCGTCGATCTCGGGCAGCCCGCTGGTGCGGACCGAGACCGCCGTTCGCCGAGAGCTTCTCCTCCACCGGCTTCGACTCCGTCGCAGACTGCTTCCAGCGGCAGCCCGAGTCGGGAGATCATCTGGGCCTGCTGGACAGCGTTCAGGCGACGTTGACGGCTGCGGGACGACCGCGCGGATTCCTCGGCGCCGCAGGTGGAAGCGGATGGCGCGGGAAGAGCAGGCGCGGTCGGCCAGCACAGCGAAGGGTCGGGTTCGCGGCCTGCCCGGGCCGCTGCGGGGGACGCGAATGCCGGACAGCACCGTCTCAAAAGCGGGTGCGTCACCGGCTTGGCCTGCGGTGACGGTTAGGACGAGCGGTCGCGCACGGCCGTCCGCGGCCAGGTGGACCTTCGCGCTCAGGCCGCCGCGGAAGCGTCCGAGTGCGTGGTCGGTGGGCTCGCCGGAGCGGATCGCCCCCTTTTGCGCGCTCCGGCTGCGTGCTGGTGCGCCCGGACGACAGTGGAGTGCACCGACACCGTCCAGTCGACGTCGTCCTCGGCGTCGGCCGCTGCCAGGACGGTGGCGAGGATCGCCTCCCAGGTACCGTCGACCGCCCACCTGATCAGCCGTTTGTGGGCGGTCTGGAACGAGCCGAGCTCGTCGGGCAGGTCACGCCAGGGCGAGTCGGTGCGGTCTCCACGCGATGGCCTCAAGGGTGAGGCAGTGGTCGGCCCACCGCTGCCCGCGGATCGGATCGGCCGGCATCAGCGGCTCGAGCCGGTCCCACATCGCATCAGTGATCACTATTCGGACAGACGCATCCGATCGACTGACCAACGCATCAAAGAGACACGCTCTAGACGTGATTCTCATATGGTCATATGATGACGTCATGACTGAGACCAACCTCACGCAGGATGCGTCAGGCGGGGAGCTCGGCTCGAGCAGCCGACGCAGCCCCATTCGTTCAGGCGAGTGGCAGGGCGACGACCTTCGCAACTTCCTCGACGCCTTCAACAAGCACGACATCGACCGCATCATGGAGTTCTTCGCGGACGACTGCGTCCTGGAGACTCCTCGAGGACCGGAGACGTGGGGTACTCGTTACGAGGGGCAGGCGGCGGTTCGCGAGATCCTGTCCTACCGGTTCGGCTGGTTGCCCGACATGCATTACGGCAGGGACGAGCACTGGGCCATGGGCAGGCTCGGGGTTTCGCGCTGGGTGCTCACCGGGACCTCTGTGGACGGTGAGCGCATCGAGGTGCAGGGGTGTGACCTCATGCAGCTGGACGACGCGGGTTTCATTTGCCACAAGGACTCGTACTGGAAGATCATCCAAGCCTGAGCCGTCTTGTCGGCCACGACGATCCGCGCTTCGGACTGAAGCCGTCGAGCCGAGATTCTCCGCCTTGGCGGCGGCCGAACCGTTACCTGAGAGGTTGTCGCACATGGTGATTGTTGCGGGCTTCCTGAAGCAGGTCAGGGCTGCGGCGAGGCCGAGGGTGGGGAAGTGGCTGCTCTTACCTTCATGTCGCACGGTGAGCCGACGGTAGCCGAGCAGCCAGGAGGTCGACCGCTCGATCTTCCGGCGATGGCGGCCCGGCCGCTCGGCGGACTCGATTCCCCGGACGCGCGATCCGCGGGATCAGGCCGCGACCAGGGAACCAGGCCAGGCGGTCAGCGGAGTGGTACACCCGGTCAGCGCGGACCTTGACCGGTCGCCATCGACACGGTCCGCGCCTGGAGCGGACAGCGGATATCGCCAGGATCATCGGTGTGAACCCCTGACTGCCGTGCAGGTTCGCCCCGGTCACCGCAACAAACCGACGGGACGCCCTGAGCGTCGGACAGGACGGGCAGTCTGCCGCGCCCTTCCTGCCGCGATCAACTGGATTCGGCCCGGTTGCGTTTCCCCTTCTCGCCCGGACGGACGCCGCGTCGACGATCGCCGAAGTCCAGTCGACCTCGCCCCTGGGGCGAAGTTCGTCCAACACCCCAACACGGCCCGGTGCGATCAAAAACCACAGGCCCGCCTCGGTTCACGCCGTGAATCGGCGATGCGCCGTCGCGGAAGACGTGCCGAACGTCGATGGCAGATTCCGCCGGGCGTAACCGCTGGTTAGCACGTACACCCACGGCAGTGAACACGGCACGCTCATCACACGGGGCAGTCCCGCCGGCCCTGGGGACGAGCGACGAAAGACGGCACCGGAGGCGGCGCCCAGCGTGGTGAACGCGCCGTGGCGGATCTTCTCGTAGATGAGCCAGGCCAGCATGGCGGCGGCGGTGGCGACCTG
>NZ_JBEPBI010000470.1:0-2870 GCF_040299045.1 Streptomyces sp. NPDC001027 | reverse complement strand
CGACGCCGGCCAGTCCGCAGAAGAGGCCGGACACGGCGTACGCCTTGACGCGAGTGCGTCCCACGTCGACGCCGGCGAGGAACGCGGCCTGCTTGCTGCTGCCCAGGGCGTACAGCGCCTTCCCGAACCGGCTGCGAGCCAGGGGAATCCAGATGAGGCCGATGGCTGCCACGAGCCAGCAGAGGGACGGCCAGGGGTTGGCGAACCCGCCGACCACGAGGTTGACGAAGTCAGGCGAGGTTCCCCCTCCCGGGCCGCCCAGAATGAGGAGGGCGACGCCCGGCAGGATGAAGCTGACGGCGAGCGTCACGACGATGTCGGGGACACCGGACACGACCGAGACCCAGCCCATGAGAGCCGACAACACCACGGAGAGCGCGACTGCCAGCACGGCTATGAGAAGGCAGGCCCCGAGTCCCTGGTCCTTCATGAGCCAGGCCGAGAAGCAGTTGATGAAGACGACCATCGATCCGACGGCGAAGTTGAAGCCGCCGGTGAGAACGACGACTCCCAGGGCGATCGAGACCAGTGCCAGAGAAAGCGTTCCGGCCGTGATGGTCCGAACCGCGAAGCCTGCGAAGACCGGGACCTGTCCGGCCCGCCAGACCAGCATGATCACAAGGATCGACGCGACCGTGAGCAGCCAGCCGTGCCTCCTGCGGAAGCGCTGGAATGCGGTCGACGGCGTCGGCAGGCTGGTCACCGAGTCCTGGACCGACATCGTGCTCATCCGACGACCTCCTGGTCGGCGATCACGCCGTACATGGCCTGCAGCATCTGCTTCTCGGTGGAGCCGGGCAGGAGGGAGCCCACGACGGTCCCCCGCCGTAGGACCAGAATCCGGTCGCAGACGAGGTTGGCCTCGCGCAGCTCACTGGTGTACATGAAGACCGCCTTCCCGTCGGCTGCCAGTTCACGGACCAGCTCGTAGATCTGATGTTTGGCGCCGATGTCGATCCCGCGGGTGGGGTCGAAGAGCAGCAACGTGTCGAAGCCGGCCGCGAGCCACCGGGCGATGGTGAGCTTCTGCTGGTTGCCGCCGGACAGTCGTCGGCTCTGCGCAGCAGCCCGGGTGTCGATGGAGAGTCGTTTGACGACGGTGCTCATGACCTCGCGCTCGCGACGGGCGCTGAAGGGGCCCCAGTGCCGGACCGAGGCCCGCAGGGGAAGGGCGACCGATTCGTGAATCGGTCGCTGAGGGAGCAGCGCCGTCAGTCGGTCACTCGGCACGAGGACCATCCCTGCCTTGATGGCGTCCGCGGGGTGCCGGGCCCGCATCTCCTTGCCGCGCAGGGCGATCGTTCCGGCGCTCGAGCGCTGGTCGCCGGCGAGACAGGCGAACAGTTCGTCCTGGCCCTGGCCTTCGAGAGCGATCAGCCCGACCACTTCACCGGCACGGACCTCGAAGCTGACGTCGTGGACCTGCTTGTATGCCAACTCGCGCACGTCCAGGAAGCTCTCACCGGTCTGCGACGGAGTTCGCTCGACGATGTCCGAACGGTGGACGTCGGCGTCCTCGCCCAGCATCGAGGACACGATGCGCTGTTCGCCTCCTTCCTTGGGCACGAAGGAGGCGACGGTGTGTCCGTCCCGGAAGACGGTGCAGTTGGTGCAGTGGCGGATCACTTCGTCCAGGCGGTGCGAGATGAACAGCACGGTCCGGTTCTGCTCGACCTGCGCGGCCATCACGTCGAAGACCTTCTCCGCGAGGTCGCGAGGGAGGGCAGCTGTGATCTCGTCAAGGATCAGCAGACGAGGTTCGTGACTGAGTGCGCGAGCGAGGTCGATCATCCGTTGGAAGGGCAGCGGAATGTCGCCGGCCCTCTCCCGCAGGTCCAGCATCCCAAGCCCCATCCGCTCGAGTTCCTTGCGTACGCGCTCGGTAGAACTGCCGGTGAGCTTGCAGTTCTCGATGACGGTCAGATCCGGGACGAGTGCCGGGTCCTGGAAGACGGATGCAATGCCCCTGGCGAGACCCTGGTGCGGGTTCGCCAGTTTCAGCGGCGCCCCGTCCATCGTCAACTCACCCGCATCCAGGCCCACCACGCCGGTGAGGATCTTGACGAAGGTCGACTTCCCGGCTCCGTTGGCGCCGAGAAGCGCGTGGGCTTCGCCCGGGCGTACCTCAAGGTCGACCGACTTCAGCGCGCGCACGGGGCCGTAGGACTTGGACACGCCTTTGGCGGTCAGCAGCGGTTCAGCCATCAAACTCTCGATTCTTTGGTATCCGGCACGCACGACCGTGACCGGTGGCCGCGTCACCCCCCGTGGTGGCGCAGCCATCGTCCATGCGTGCGAGGGTTCCGCGAGTCGCTCTACTCGCCGGGGCCCTTGCAGGCCAGGAGCTGGTCCTTGGTGAAGTGCGTCAGACCGTCGATCGACGTGGTCGTGTTGAAGGTCTGGTCCTGGCCGGGGACGTACATCGACTGGAACTGCGACTTGTCGGCGGACGTGAACACCTTCGGTGTGATCTTGAAGTCCCGTTCGACGTCCTCGCCCTTCGCCACGCGCAGCGCCACGGACAGCGCCGCGCCGCCGATGACGGCCGGGTTCGTGACCATCACGCCCGGCGCGCCTGCGGCCAGCTGCTTGACGAACTCGTTGGACTCCTGGCCCCCGACCGGCACCGGGGTGCGTCCCGCGGTCTTGATGGCGTTGACAGCCGTGTACTCGGTGCCGGAGGTCCACACCGCGTCGTACGGCTTGGTGGTCAACTCCTGAACCGCGATCTCGCCGCCCTTGGTGTAGTCCCAACCGGTCCAGACTTCCTTGAGCTTGATGCCGGGGTAGTCGGCGAGTGCCTCCTTGACGCCCTTGTCTCGGTCGGTGTCCGCCTGAACGCCCTGGATTCCACGCATGTACAGGATGTC
>NZ_JBEPBI010000469.1:0-2880 GCF_040299045.1 Streptomyces sp. NPDC001027 | reverse complement strand
GCCAGCCGTTCGACGTCCGCGAGGCCGGACGGGGGCGCGAGCGGTGACTGCTGCGAGGCCGACGCGCCCAGGTCGGCCTGACGCAGCGACACCAGGGTGCGCCTGAGGCCCGACAGCGTCTCCCTGCTGGTGGCCTCGATGACGCTCAGAGCCTCGCGCGCCTGCGCCGGCTGAGTGCTGACGACCCGGCTGCCGACGCCCGCCTGAATGGCGATGACCCCCATGCTGTG
Source organism: Streptomyces sp. NPDC001027 (assembly GCF_040299045.1). NCBI lineage: Bacteria > Bacillati > Actinomycetota > Actinomycetes > Kitasatosporales > Streptomycetaceae > Streptomyces > Streptomyces sp. NPDC001027. The sequence goes on along the minus strand of NZ_JBEPBI010000469.1, from coordinate 2,650 downwards.
CGCCACCATGTCGTGCAACTCCCGTGCGATCCGCAGACGTTCCGCGGTCACCGCCTCGGCCACCTCCTGCGAACGCAGCTCCGCCGCGTGCTCGTGCCGCTCGCGGTTGAGCAGGCCCGCCATGCAGGACGCGGCCGTCGCCAGCAGGGCGATCACCAGGTTGACGGCCAGGCCGTCCCCGTGCGTGAAGCAGCCGATCACCAGGAGCTGCACGAGGACGGACGCGATCACGGCGACCGTCGCGGGCCGCCGTGGACGAGTGGCGACCACGTAACCCAGCACGAGGTGGACCGCCACAAAGGCGAGGAACCGTCCCTGATAAGCCGCCGGCAGGTCGTCGCCGACGGGGCTCGGAGGACCCACCACCACAGCGGTGGATCCGATCAGCGTCATGGCCAGGGTGGAGAGCGCCGCGCGGCGGACCACGCCGACGAGCAGGCTCGCGGCCAGCAGCGCTCCCGCTCCATGGTCCGTGCCCGAGGCCCGCGGCACGGCCCCGACCAGCAGAGCCGCCGCGAGGAGGTACAGGGCGCCGCCCGCCCAGGCCACGCCTGTCGTTCTGGTCATCGGCGGCCCCCCCTCCCGGGGACGGCGCCGCGGTGTGCGGCGCGCACGAGCGGTGAAGTGATCGTCTTCGTGATGTTGATGCTGCCCACCATGTTCTCGGAGAGCAGCCGCCCGTCGGCGGACCTCAGACACGCCCTGGTGGCGTCCGCCTGGAAGCGCCTGGTCCAGAACTGGGGTCCGGAGCCCGACTCCCTCGGCCATACCGCCACGGTCACCGGCTCCTGGGCCGTCTACGCACTCTGGCCTTTGGTCACCGTCGGGCTCGCTCTGCTCGTCGTCCGGCGTCGCGATGTGTGAACAGGTGTGGGGCGCATGCGCCTCGCGCCTCGCGCCTCGCGCCTACAGGGTTCCGCGCCCGCAGGGCCCCGCGCCCGGGCCCGGCTAGCCGCGTGAGAACCGTGCCGTCAGCGCGATTCCCTCCTCGGTGAGCCTGACGTGTTCACCCGCGTCGTCCGATGTGGCGACCTCGGTGAACTCGCCTTCGTGCCACCGGAACACCGAGGGGCTGAGCGCGCCCGGTGACGCCTCGTGGCCGACGGCGGCGAACCGGGCCATGAGGTTCAGTGAGGGCGCCACGTCGCCGTCACGTACGACGTGGTAGGCGAGTTGGTGGCGGTGCGGAAGCGCGACGAGGATCCCGTCCGGCGTCGGTGCGTCCTTGCTGTGCCGGCGTACGACCTCGTCCAGGACCAGGGCGAGGCTCGCGACGAAGTAGGAGCCGCCCATCAGCACGTCGAAGCGGGCCCCGCTCTCGTGCCTGACCCTCTCGTGTCTGTCGAGGCGGACGGCGCGCAGGTTCCGCAACGCGCGTTCGCGCAGGGCCGTGGGGTCGCCCAGGCCGGCGAGGTCCTCCGCCGTCAGCATGGCGACGGTCTCCGGGAGGTCGAGCGCCAGCACCTCCAGCAGGCCCGGAACCGACGGGGGACCGTAGCCGAACGCCTTGAGCAGCCGGGGGCCGCCGGGAATGAACCGGGGGTGGAGCCGGGCCAGCACCTGTTCGTGCGGCAGCGCCTTGAGTGCCTGCGGTCCGTCCAGCGCACGGACGACCCGGTCGACGTGGGTGTCCACGAGGGCGGGCCAGCGTCGGGGTCCCCGGCTGTCGTGGTGGCAGACGGCGGCGAGGTTCGTGAGGCCGAACTGCCAGCCCGTGCCCGTGGTCACGCGCCCCGGCTCGACGGTCACCTCGATGCCGCGCTCCGCGAAGGCGTCACGGACCAGCACCCGCAACCGGGCGGCCTCCGTCTCTGACAGCTGGGGGAACTCCCGATCGCGCGGCACGTCCGCTCCGTCACGACGCCGGCCACGCCCGAACACGCTCACAAGGACTCCCCTCTCACCGAGGACGCGGATCATAATCGCGGCCGGTAAGAGTGCCTTCTCATGATGTCCGCCGGTCAGCGCAGCACGGCCGCCAGCAGGTCGGTTCCCAGGGTCGTCAGATCGGGCACGTTGAGCGCGTGACGGACGTAGCGTCCGTGCCGGCGGGCGGTGAGCAGGCCCGCCCGACGCAGCACGGCGAGGTGACGGGACACCTCCGGGGGCGTCAGCTCCCAGGCGTGGGCGAGCTCGCCGGTGGTGTGCGGGCCACGGGCCAGGGTGCGCAGCAGCCGCAGCCGCACCGGGTGCGCGAGTGCCTCCAGCCGCAGGCCGACCGCCTCCAGCGACACCGGATCGGAGGGGCCCGGTTCGGCCACGGGGTACTGCACCACCGGATGCCACCCGGGCGCGTGCACCACCACCAGGTGCGGACTTCCGAAGACGCTGGGGATGAAGACGACCTCGCCGTCGTGTGCGGCGGTGGTCTTGTCCTGGAGCTTGTCGACGACGATGCAGTCGCCGTCCGGCGCCAGCGCGACGGCTCCGGACACGGAGGCGAGTGCCGCCCCGAGGCCCTGGCGCTTCAGCAGCTCGTTCTTCAGGCGGAGGTCCGCGGTGAGCCGCCCGGCGACGCTCGTCCAGGCGGCGTCGAAGAAGGCCTCGGCGCACTGTTCGAGGGTCCGGCGCACCCATGTCCGCACACCGGCATCGAGCTGGTGCGCCGCGGCGGCACGCTCTCCCTGGTCGGCGTGTACGGCGGCATGGC
>NZ_JBEPBI010000468.1:0-2896 GCF_040299045.1 Streptomyces sp. NPDC001027 | reverse complement strand
CGAGGTAGACCGGCACCAGCGGTGCGGGCAGACGCCGCTTGGCCAGCCAGACCCGGTTGCGGGCGGTCATCCGGTAGTAGACCGCATGCCAGGCCGGAGACGTCTTCGGGTGCTGGAGCACCAGCTGCGATTCGTAGAGGACGTCTCAGCCGCGGTCCACCGCCCGCCAGGCCAGATCGGTCTCCTCGTGCGTGAAGAAGAAGGCGTCCGGCCAGCCGCCGGTCTCCTCCAGCATCGGCGAGGCGGCGGCTGCGCCAGGTCAGGGGTCGGACGGGGCTGCGGGCGCCAGCCGAGGGGTGCTCCGTATAGAGGTTTGCCGTTCGCAATGGCTGCCCGTCCTGCCACGAGGGTGTGTGGCGGGGCGGGCAGGCCACTGTGACTGTGGCTGGTTACTTGATGCCGATCTCGGCCAGTTGCAGGCGGAACTTGGTGGACTCGTCGGAAGCCGGAGCACCGAGTCTGGTTGCCGTCAGGCGCAGGTAGCGGCCGGTCACGGAGGCGAGGGTGTAGGTCTGAGCGGCTCCGCTCGGGTTGGCCTGGCCGGTGACGGTACGGGCGGTGGTGTAGGTGCTGGATCCGTCGGGGCGGGTCTGCAGGGTGAAGTCCACGGGGAAGTTCGCCGAGCCGCCTCCGGCGCCGCTGACGTCGGTGCGCGGGTAGAGGGTGACTGAGCCGATGGAGCGGTCGGCGCCGAGGTCGACCTCGATCCACACGGGTGTGGCGCTGACATCGGCGGCGGGGAAGTCGATGCTGGTGAAGCCCTTGGCGCCGGTGACACTGGTGGTGGTGCCCTCCAGGATCCGGGTCTTGCCCCAGTCGCTGTTCTCCAGCGTGTAGTTGGCGGTGACGGTCGTCGCGGCGGTGGGGACGGTGAGTTCGGCGAGTTGCAGGCGGAACTTGGTGGACTCGTCGGACGCGGGGACGCCGAGCTTGGTGGCCTGGAGGCGGACGTAGCGGGCGGTGGCGGTCTTGAAGCCGTACGTCTGCACCAGCCCCTGGGGGTTGGCCTGGCCGGTGACGGTACGGACGGTGGTGTAGGTGCTGGATCCGTCGGGGCGGGTCTGGATCGTGAAGTCGACCGGGAAGTTCGCGGTCCCGCCGCCGGCCGCCTGGGTGTCGGTGCGGGGGAAGAGGCGTACGGCGTCCAGGTCGGTGTCGGCCCCGAGGTCGATCTCCACCCAGACGGGGTTCGCGCTGACGTCGGCGGAGGTGAACTCGTTGCTGGTGTAGCCCCGGGCGCCGGACACGCTGGTGAGGTTGCCGTCGGTGAGCCGGTTCTTGCCCCAACTGCTGTTCTCCAGGCTGTTGTTGCTGGTGACCGTACGGCCCAGGGCCAGGTTGTCGAGGCGGCCGGCGCCCGTCGCGGCGAACGTCCACGTGCCCGGCTGGGCCTTGAAGTAGACGTACGAGGCGTCCTTGCCGTCGTAGCTCAGTCCGCTGACGCTGCCGGTGGAGGAGCCGCCGGTGAAGACGGTGGCGCCGTTGGCCTTGATGACGGGCTGGGAGCCGCCGTAGGTGGGCACGCCGACGCGGGCGGTCGTGCCGCTCGGCGAGGTGAGCGTCAGGGTCGCCTGGGTTCCGTCGCGGGTGATGCCGAAGCGGATGTCGCCCTGGACGGTGGGCGTGACGGTGTTGATTTTCGTGAGGGTGCCGGTCTGGGGGGTGACCTCGTAGGTCTGCCAGCCTGCCGTGGTGGGGCGCACACCCGCGGCGTAGGCGGACAGGGCGTACAGCGGGGCGCCGTTCCAGGCGTGGTTGTCGGTGCCTTGCGACTTGACCCACACCTCCCACAGGGTGTGGCAGGCGGGGTCGGCGACCTGGGCGGCGTAGCGGTTGCGCATCCGCTCCTCGGCGACGGTGGCCGCGCCCATCAGGTACAGCGCCTCCAGGACGTAGAACTCCGTGTAGGGGCTGGCGTTGAGGTGGGTGCGCAGCACGTTGGTGATCGCCGGGTAGTGGCTGGCGGCGGCCAGGCCGGCGACGACGGCGAGGGCGCCTGCCCGGTCGTCGGTGTCGCCGGTGTAGCCGGGCGAGCGGTACTCGTTCTTGGTGGAGTTCCACAGCAGGGTGTCGAAGTTGGCCTTGATGCTGGCGCGCTGGGCCTGCCACCCGGCGACGTCGCCGGTGTTGCCGCTGAGGGCCGCCAGCTTGGCGGCGGTGTCCAGGGCCAGGTAGTACCAGCAGTTGTTCAGTACGCGGGTGTCGATGTCGCTGCCCCAGTCCTGCCAGTCCCAGTCCCCGGCGCGGTGGGCCACCAGGCCGTCGCTGCCCAGGCCCCACAGGTCCAGGTACTTCTTCACCGCCGGGTAGGCGCCGGTGACCGTGCTCGTGTCGCCGGTGTAGAGGTGGAACGTCCAGAAGGACCACACCGAGGCGAGCATCTGGTTGGGCAGGTCGGCGGTCCAGATGGTCGAGGGCATCGGGGAGTAGAGCGCCCCGCTGTCCTTCTGCCAGGACGCCAGCTGGGAGATGGCCTTCTTGCCGAGCGCGTGGGAGTTGGTGTCGAAGGTGTAGAAGCCCTCCTTCAGCTGGTTGACCACATCCCCCCACCACTGCGCTCTCTCGCGGGTCGGGCAGTCCATGTAGTTGTCCCGCATGTTGACGTACATGGTGCGGGCGGCCTTGGTCCACACGGTGTCGAAGAAGGCGTCACTGCTGGTGAACGACCCGTCGAAGTCCGTGTCGTAGCCGGACTCCCGGTACTTGAGATCGACGATGGTCACGCCCGCCGGCATGGTGTACCGCACGGCGGTGCCGCTCATCCAGCCCAGCGCCTCGAACTCCTGGACCCCGCCGGCGCAGACGTAGGTGGCGCGGACGTTGAAAATGGTCTTCTGGTCGATGCCGACCAGGCCCTTGCCGTCGTCGTAGTGGTCGGTCTGGATGCCGATCACGG
>NZ_JBEPBI010000467.1:0-2921 GCF_040299045.1 Streptomyces sp. NPDC001027 | reverse complement strand
GTCAAGGGCGTCCAGTACGACGCGCCGGGCAGCGACTCCAACCGGTGTTCCGGCGGCAACGCCAAAGACGAGTACCTGACGATCAAGAACTACTCCCGCACGGCGACCGTCGACCTCAAGGGCTACGTCGTCAAGGACGCCACGGGGAACAAGTTCACCTTCGCCTCCAGCCACAAGCTCGAGCCCGGCGACTACGTGAAGCTGCGCGGCGGCAGGGGCGCCGACTCCGACGCCGGCAACGTCGTCTACCGCCAGAACTGCAACTTCATCTGGAACAACGACAAGGACACCGTCTACCTGCTGAAGCCGTCCGGCGCCAGAGCGGACGTCCACTCCTACACCAAGCGCGCCAACGACGCCGACGGCAACGGATACATCAACTACCACGGCTGACTTCCCGCCCGGTCGCCCCTTCGCCGCGGGACGACCGCAGACGCCGCCCCTTCCCTGCCCGCTCGGCCGGATGGGGCGGCGCCGGCAGGGACTACCAGGAGATGCGGCGGAGGAAGACGTCCGACTTGCCGTTGGTGTCTCCGGGGACGATGTCGTCGGCCGTGGAATGGAAGACGACCTCGCGCCCACCGGCGCTGACCGCGTCGGTCCCGGCCGAGGCGGGTTGAGTGGAGACGATCTCGTCGACGCCCGTCTCCAGGTCGCGCAGCGCGAGCGCCGGTCCGTTCGAGCCCTGGGGGGCGTGCAGCAGGTAGCGACCGGTGGGATCGATGGCCAAGCCCTGTACGCCGGGCACCAGTTGGTCGGCGCCCGAGCTCTGGTCGTGGACGTAGGTGTCGGAGCCCGACAGGTAGACGACCTTGCTGCCGTCCTTGCTGAGCTGGACGAGTGTGGCCGCCTTGGACGGACCTTCGATCGGGCCGCTGGAGGTGTGGTCGGTGGCGTCCCAGACGAAGACGTCCTGGCTCTGGCCGTCCTGGTAGGCGACGAACCGGCCGTCGCCGCTGATGGACGGGCGCGCCTGGACGCTGTTGTTGAGCTCGGCGACGGGCTGTGCGGTGTTGGCGTTCCAGTCCAGCACCTCGATGCGCTGCCGGGAGGGCGGCCGGGTGAAGGTGGCGACGTGGGCGACGTAGCGGCCGTCCGCGCTGAGCGAGGGCTGACTGCAGCTGAGGCCCGAGCAGGTGAGGCCGATCGTGCGTGCCGAACTCACCTGGGACAGCAGGATCTTCGTGTCTCGGAACAGCTGCCCCCACAGGGCGACGTACTGCCCGTCCCCGCTGATCACCGGGCGTTGGATCGGAGACGTGTTGATGCTCATCTGCGTGGTCTGGCCCGCCTGCTGATCACGGACGAACACCGTCGTGAACGTGACCGGGTTGGAGGGCGTCAGGTTCTTCGCCGACGACGAGAAGGCGATGCGCCGGCCGTCGGCTGTGATCGTGGCGCCCGCGGAGTCGCCGTCGCCCTGGGCGCCGTCGGGCGCGACACTGATCCGCTCCACACCGGCCGCGCTGTCGCTCGCTGCGCCCGGCACGGTCATGGGCTCGGCGGAAACGGCTCCCGGCAGCGCCGTCGTGACCGCACAGACCACGACCGTGGCGCATAAGACGGCCCGAACGCGTCCGGCGGTCCTCTGATTCATGATTCCCATGGTTCCCCCACGTCATGACATCGGTCGTCGCCCCGGCTCCCCACCGGAGGACCTCAAGCATGCAACCGCGACGGCGCTGCGGGGTCAATGCGTCGTACGAAGGTCACGACACGCCGACTGCCTCCGAGCCCGCTGTCCGGCGACGCCGTGGACGCCGCCCGACGACCGCCCCGACCCGCCCCGCCCGGTCCCGCGAGGCACGCTCACGCGGAAAGCGGCCGGCGAGCCGGACGGCCGGCCGGGGGAATGCCGAAGGCCGCGGCGGCGTTGTCGCAGCATGGGCGATGCATCCCGTGACAGCCAGGACGAGCCCGGTACGTCCAGCCTCTCGGGCGCGCGTGCGCGTCTCGCGGCCGACCGGGCCGACACTCTCGCGCGTGCGGCCGCACTGAGCCGTGACTTCGACGGGATCGTCGCGGCGAACGCCCTGGTCGCCGTCGACGACGAGCACGACCCCGAGGGAGGCACCACCGCCTTCGAGCGGGCGCATGTGGCGGCCCTGATGACGCAGGCGCGTGAGCACCTGGAAGAACTGGACCGGGCGCTGGAACGTCTTGAACAGGGACAGTACGGTCGATGCGAGCGCTGTGGCCGGATGATTCCGCCCGAACGCCTCGAGATACGTCCGGCGTCCACCACCTGCGTCAGCTGCGCCCAGGCCGACCCGCGTCGATCGCCGCCGCACGCCTGACGCCGTGGGTCCACACGTCTAGCGTCGCGATCCGCGGCGTAACAGTTGCTGAACCACGCCGCCGGGCGTCCTGCTCTGTGTCGGCGGGCCCGGGGGTCAGGCGAGCCCGCCGTTGCTCTTCAGCAGCTGTCCGTTGATCCACTGCCCCTGCGGTGAGCACAGGAACTCCACGAGGTGGGCGGTGTCCTGCGGGTTGCCCAGCCGTCCCAACGGCGTCTGGCGCACCACGTGGTCCCGGATGTCGTCGGACATCCAACCGGTGTCCACCGGACCCGGGTTGATCACGTTGGCCGTGATCCCGAGCGGGGCGAGTTCATGGGCGGCGGCCAGCGTGATGCGGTCCAGCGCGCCTTTGCTCGCCCCGTAGGGCAGGTTGCCGACGGTGTGGTCACTGGTGAGGCTGATCACGCGTCCGGTTCCGTGAGCCCCCTGGAAGCGGCGGCCGTACTCGCGGATCAGCAGCCAGGCGGCGCGCGCGTTGACCGCGAAGTGGCGGTCGAAGCTTTCCAGGGTGGTGTCGAGCAGGCCGGAGTCGACCGACTCGCAGTGGCACATCACGAGAGCCGTGACGTCGCCGAGGCGGCGTCGGACCTCGTCGAAGACACGATCCGGACACTCCGGAAC
>NZ_JBEPBI010000466.1:0-2928 GCF_040299045.1 Streptomyces sp. NPDC001027 | reverse complement strand
GCAGACCGGGAGGGCCGGGAACCGGGGGCCGGTGACGGGCGGTCAGTCGACACCCCGCACCACGTTCCAGTCGTTGCCCCGTCGACTGCGGCCCGCGTCGCCGTCGATCGTCGCGCGGACACAGGTACGGATGCGCTGCCCGCGCAGCCGGCGTGCCATGGCCCAGCCCGTCTCCGGTCGGCGTACGGAGAGGGTCTTCTCGGTCTCCACAGGTACGGCGGTCATCTTCCCGTCATCTTCCTTCTGCGTCCGGACCGTTCCGTTCCGGCCCGGTTCGTGCCTTCGATGCGTATCCGTCACCGAGTTTCCCCACGGCTCGGCGGGAAACGTCCGCAAGCGATCGGCGCGGGAGCGCCGCAGCGGCCGCAACGCCGGGAACAGGGCCACCGCCGCCCGCCCCGGTCGCCGTGCCCGCATCGGTCGCCGTGCCGACGGCGGCGTTACGTGATCGAGTCGAGGGGTACCGGGAGACGGGCGGCGTGAGCGCGCCGAACCACGGCGTCTGGAGGCTGGCATGGACTCATCGGTCGACCGGATCGCCCGACCGTGGGGCAACCGCACCCCGTACGACCGGCACGCGTCCTGGCCCGCCCGCGTGGACACCCACCTCGAGGCGGGCGTCGCACCGGAGCAGGTGCAGCGCTGGGTGCAGGCCGCCTCGATCCTGCACTCCGACGGCGACGCCATGGACATCGCCGTCGTCGACGGGCGCATGGCCGGAGTGCGCGGACGGGTGGACGACCGCGTCAACCGCGGACGCCTCGGCCCGAAGGACGCCTTCGGCTGGCAGGCGAACTCCTCCTCCGACCGCCTGACCAGGCCGCTGGTCCGCGAGGACGGACGGCTGGTGGAGTGCGACTGGGACACCGCGATGGAGCGCGTCACCTCCCGCTCGCGCGAGCTGCTGACTCGGCGCGGCCCCGGATCGATCGGCTTCTACACCTCGGGGCAGCTGTACCTGGAGGAGTACTACACCCTCGCGGTACTGGCCCGGGCCGGCATCGGCACGAGCCACCTCGACGGCAACACCCGCCTGTGCACCGCCACCGCCGGCGAGGCGCTGAAGCAGTCCTTCGGCTGCGACGGCCAGCCCGGCAGCTACGACGACATCGACCACGCAGACGTGATCGCGCTGTTCGGACACAACATCGCCGAGACGCAGCCCGTGCAGTGGATGCGCATCCTCGACCGGCTGGCGGGCGGCGACCCGCCCCGCCTCGTGTGCGTCGACCCGCGCCCCACGCAGGTGGCCCGCAGGTCGGTCGTGCACCTCGCGCCCCGCGTCGGCACCAACGTGGCCCTGCTGAACGCCCTCCTGCACGAGATCATCCGCGCCGGTCACGTCGACCACGACTACGTGCGGACGCACACCGTCGGCTTCGAGGAGCTGGCGTCCCGGGTCGAGGCGTGCACCCCCGAGTGGGCGGCGCGGATCTGCGACGTGCCGGCCGCGTCGATCCGTGAGGCCGCCGACCTCCTCGGCGGCGCCGACCGGCTCCTGTCCACGGTCCTGCAGGGCGTCTACCAGTCCCACCAGGCCACCGCCGCGGCCGTGCAGATCAACAACCTGCACCTGGTCCGCGGCATGCTCGGCCGGCCCGGCGCCGGCGTGCTGCAGATGAACGGCCAGCCCACCGCGCAGAACACCCGCGAGTGCGGCGCCGACGGCGACCTGCCCGGCTTCCGCAACTGGCAGAACGACGACCACGTCGCCGACCTCGCCCGGGTGTGGAACGTCGAGCCCTCCACCATCCCGCACCACACCCCGCCCACCCATGCGATGCAGATGTTCCGGTACGCCGAGCAGGGCTCGATCCGCATGCTGTGGATCAGCGGCACCAACCCGGCGGTGTCACTGCCCGAGCTGGCCCGGGTGCGCTCGATCCTGCAGCAGGAGCGTCTGTTCGTGGTGGTGCAGGACCTGTTCCTCACCGAGACCGCCCGGCTGGCCGACGTGGTGCTGCCCGCCGCGACGTGGGGGGAGAAGATGGGCACCGCCACCAACGCCGACCGCACCGTTCATCTGGCGGACAAGGCGGTCGAACCGCCCGGCGAGGCCAGGCCCGACCTCGACGTCTTCCTCGACTACGCCGCCCGCATGGACTTCCGCGACAAGGACGGCGGCCCGCTGATCACCTGGCACGACCCCGAGTCCGCCTTCGAGGCGTGGAAACGCTGCAGCGCGGGGCGGCCGTGCGACTACACCGGCCTCACCTACGCCAAACTGCGCGGCGCGAGCGGCGTCCAGTGGCCGTGCAACGAACAGGCCCCCGACGGCACGCCGCGCCTCTACGCCGACGGCGTCGCCTGGGCGCACCCCGACGTCTGCGAGAGCTACGGCAAGGACCTGGTGACGGGCGCCGCCGACGACGTCGTCGAGTACCGCTCCCTCAACCCGGACGGCAAAGCCGTGATCAGGGCGGCCGACTACCTGCCGCCGCATGAGGCGCCCGACGAGGACCACCCCTTCCAGCTGACCACCGGCCGCACCCTCTACCACTTCCACACCCGCACCAAGACCGCGCGGGCGCCCCAGCTGAACGCCGCCGCCCCCGACGTGTGGGTGGAGGCCTCCGCTTCCGACGCCGCCGCCCTCGGACTCCACGAGGGCGACCTGGTCGAGGTCGGCACCCGCCGCGGGGCCGTGCAGGGGCGGCTGCGCGTGACCGACATCCGCCCCGGACTGCTCTTCCTGCCCTTCCACTACGGCTACTGGGACACCGACGGCGGACACGGGCCGGGCGGCGGCACGCCGGGACGCGCGGCCAACGAGACGACCGTCACCGACTGGGACCCCGCCTCCAAGCAGCCGCTGTTCAAGACCGCCGCGGCGGCGCTGCGGCTCGTGGAACGCGGGGACGGACGCGTCGCCCCCGCACCGACCACCACGGCGTCGGCGCCCTCACGCGCCGACGCCGCGCCGGCCAC
>NZ_JBEPBI010000465.1:0-2933 GCF_040299045.1 Streptomyces sp. NPDC001027 | reverse complement strand
TTCTAACCTCATCTGAGTTTACTTTCCTATACTCAGAACGTAGTGTCGCGACCGGCACGCCGACCCGGCCGCACACGCCGCACCCGCCGCACACGAGGGACGGGCGCGCACGAGATGCGGGCGCGCAGGCCGTTTCTGCCCGAAGAGTCAGTCGCATCGACCACCGAGACACCCACACAGAAAGGCGGCCGGCATGAAGGCATTCGTCGTCGAGAAGTACGGCAAGGACGGCATGCGCGCCGCAGAGGTACCCGAGCCCACCGTCGGGGACCGCGACGTCCTGGTCAGAGTGAGCGCCGCCAGCATCAACCCGCTGGACAGGATGGTCCGCGACGGGGAGTTCAAGCTGCTCCTGAAGTACAAGACCCCGTTCGTGCTCGGCCACGACGTCGCCGGCGTCGTGACCCGGGTCGGCTCCGCCGTGCGCGGCGTCGAAGTCGGCGACGAGGTCTACGCCCGCCCGCGCGACCTGCGGGTAGGCGGCTTCGCGGAGTTCATCGCGATCGACATGGACGATGTCGCGCCCAAGCCTGCCTCCCTCACCCTGCAGGAGGCGGCCGCGGTGCCGTTGGTGGCCCTGGCCGCCTGGCAGATCCTCGTCGACCGCGCCCAGGTGCGGCCAGGGCAGAAGGTGCTCGTCCACGCCGGCGCCGGCGGCCTCGGTTCGACGGTCGTCCAACTCGCCAAGCACCTCGGCGCCACCGTGGCGACGACCGCGAGCACCGAGAATGAGGAACTGGTCAGGGGCCTCGGCGCCGACGTCGTCGACTACGCCAAGGAGGACTTCTCGAAGGTGCTGTCCGGCTACGACCTGGTGCTGGACTCCCTCGGCGGAGCGAACCTGGAGAAGTCGCTGACGGTGCTGAGGCCCGGCGGCCTGGCCATCGGCGTCGTCGGCCCGCCGGACGCCGCCTTCGCCAAGCAGCTCGGCGCCCCCTCCGTCCTAGGCCTGGTCATGAACGCGCTCAGCCGCAAGATCCGCAGACGGGCCAGGGCGCTGGGCATGCGCTACCAGTTCTTCTTCATGCAGGCCGACGGCTCCCAGCTGCGCAAACTCAGCGCCCTCTACGACAACGGGAAGCTCCGCCCCGTCATCGACAGCGTCTTCCCGTTCGACCGGACACTCGACGCGATGGCGCACGTCGAGCACGGCCGCACCAAGGCCGGCAAGGTCGTGGTCTCGATGGCGCCCGACCACGGCTGAGAGGCGGCCGCTCTCTCCCGTTGTTCCCTACCCAGGGGCCCTTCTCCCCCGGCCCACCCCCGACGACATCGTGACCCGCTCCGGGCTCCCACAGGACACCGATGACGCTCACACCACCCTCACGAAGTCCAGGAAGCGGGCGGCGTGGTCGGCGTCGCCGGAGATCCGCAGGTCCCGGTTGCGCCAGTCGGCCCGGTGGGTGGCCCATTCCGGGAAGTCGACGGCCCGTCCGGCGATCGTGGCCGCCGGCTTGTCCGACGGTCCGGCAGCCAGCATGCCGCCCGGACCCACAGACCAAACGCCTCCGCCCGGTCCTTCCAGCTCGATCGTGACGGGACGGACGAACCACTCCGGCCGCGCCGACCGCAGCTGGTTTCGCAGGACGGCCAGCATCCACTCCAACACCACGGCCATCCGGTTGGCGTCGGTGCCGGGAACCGGCCGCCCGAGTGCGGGAGCGATGTCGTGGCGCAGATGGGTGTGATGGTCGAACGTCATCGCACCGCCGATCATCATCCCGCCCGGGAACCAGCCGAGCTCGGCCATCGGCAGACGCATCCAGTCGAGGGGCAGCCGGGCGGCCACGCCGATCATCCGGCTCCATCGTTCGTACTCGGCGAGCGTCTGCGAGACCGGCCGGTCACGGCGCCGGTCCACGAACAGGTCGTTGGTCCGTTCGAGGTCCCTCATGCGCATCATCGTCACCACGGAGGGAGTGAAGAAGGAGCGGCAGGTGGCGCCGATATGGGCCACCACGTCCTGCACACGCCATCCGGCCGCATCGCTGGCCGCACTCCATTCCTTCGCGTCCAGTTCCCTGCAGAAGCCGAGCAACTCCGCGCGCTCCGCGCGGAAGGCTTCCGCCCTGTCAGCTGTCATCGGTGATCCTTTCGCCGGCCTGCGGGGCCGCTCCCACAAGAGGCTGGTGCAGCGGCTCGCCGGGCTCCGCGGCACCGGCCGCCGGCTTGTTGACGTCGTGGACATGAGGGGGGCGAGGAGTACGAGGCTGCAGGCCCCGAGTGGCCTCGGCGGGGTTCGGCCCGCCGCCGGCCGCCCGGACCCAGCTCATGTGATCCGTCGCAGGATGCGGTCCTTGCGGCGGGTGTACGGCGGGTAGGTGACCCGCAGCGTGTCGGGCTGAAGCGGCTTGTCGAGTACGGACTTGGTGTGGCTGAAGGTGTCCAGGGAGTACGAGCCGTGGTAACGGCCCATGCCGCTCTCGCCGACGCCGCCGAAGGGCAGGCCGGGCACGGCGAGTTGGGCGGTCGGGACGCCGAAGGCCAGACCTCCTGAGGAGGTCTCCGCGATCAGTCGCCGCTTGGTGCGCTTGGACGCGGTGAAGGCGTAGAGGGCCAGCGGCTTGTCCCGTCCGGTGATGAAGGAGATGGCCGCGTCCAGGTCGGGGACGCGAATGATGGGCAGGACGGGGCCGAAGATCTCTTCGCGCATCACGGCTGAGTCGGGGTCGACGTCGGCGAGCACGGTGGGGGCGATGTAGCGGGCGCCGCGGTCGTGGTCGCCGCCGACGACGGTCCGGCCTTCGTCGAGCAGCCCGGTCAGGCGGTCGAAGTGGCGTTCGTTGACGATGCTGCCGTAGTCGTCGCTGCGGGCCGGGTCGGGGCCGAACATCTCATGGTCGGTCCTGGGGTCCTCGAGAGATTCACCGAGCACATAAAGAGTGCCCCCTTCGTCCACGAAGTAATCCAAGGCGAGGGCATCAGTTCGGTTG
>NZ_JBEPBI010000464.1:0-2934 GCF_040299045.1 Streptomyces sp. NPDC001027 | reverse complement strand
GGCGATGGCCACGCGCTGCTGCTGGCCGCCCGACAGTTGGCGCGGATAGGCGTCCGTCCGGTCGGCGAGTCCGACGCGGGCGAGCAGCAGGCGTGCGGTCTCCTCGGCTTGCCTGCGGGGGCGGCGCAGCGCGGAGACGGGGGCCTCGGTGACGTTGTCCAGCACGGTCAGGTGCGGGAACAGGTTGAAGTTCTGGAAGACGAACCCGATGTGGGTGCGCTGCTTCAGGACGTCCTTCTCCTTGAGTTCGTGCAGCCTGTCGCCGGAGCGGCGGTAGCCGACGAGCTCTCCGTCGATGCCGATCCAGCCGCGGTCGACCTTCTCCAGGTGGTTGATGGCCCGCAGCAGCGTGGACTTGCCGGAGCCGGAGGGGCCGAGGATGACGGTGACCTCTCCGGCGCGCACCTGGAGGTCGACGCCGCGCAGCACGTCCAGTGGGCCGAAGCTCTTGTGGACGCCGCGGACGTCCACCATCACACCGGTGTCGGGCGTGGTGCCGCCGACGGCCGCCGTCAACTCGTCCGCGTCCGCCGTCGCTTCGGTCATCGGGGGTCTCCCAGGGGGTTGAGGGTGGTGACGGGCCGGTCGCGCCGGGCGGCGGCGGCGCGCAGGGCGCGCGTGAAGCGCCGGGCCCGCTGCACGGGCGTGGGCGGCGGGGTGCGGTCGGCGCCGCGGGCGTAGTGCCGTTCGACGTAGTACTGGGCGACCGACAGCAAGGAGGTGAGGATCACGTACCAGGCGGTGGCGACCAGCAGCAGCGGGATCACCCGGCCCGTGCGGCCGTAGATCACCTGCACCTGGTAGAACAGCTCGCCGATGGACATCACGTACACCACCGAGGTGCCTTTGAGCAGGCCGATGATCTCGTTGCCGGCGGTGGGCAGGATGGCCCGCATGGCCTGCGGCAGCACGATCCGGCGGATCTGCCGCAGCCGGGGTATGCCCAGCGCCGCGGCGGCCTCCAGCTGGCCGTGGTCGACGGCGATGACGCCGCCGCGCACGATCTCGGCCGCGTAGGCGGCCTGGTGCAGGGTCAGTCCGATGACGGCGGCGCCGAGGGTGCCGATGAGACTGTTGGTGTCGACCGACCACAGGACCGGTCCGAAGGGGACGCCGAGGCCCAACTCCTTGTACAGGGCGCTCAGGTTGAACCAGAACACCAGCTGCACGATCATCGGGATGGAGCGGAAGATCCAGATGTAGGTCCAGGCGACGGTCTGCAGCACGGGGCTCCGCGACAGCCGCATGAAGGCGAGGACGGCGCCGAGGAGAAAGCCCAGCACCGTGGCGTAGGCGGTGAGCTGGAGCGTCACCCATACGGCCTGCACGATCGTCTCGGACAGGAAGTAGTCGCCGAAGACGTTCCATTCCCACACCGGGTTGGTCGCCAGGCCGTGCAGGAACTGGGCGAGCAGCACGGTCACGGCGACGGCCGCCGCCCAGCGGGCGTAGTGTCGGGCGGGGACGACCGTGAGCGAGGCCGGGTCGTCCTCGGGGAGGGATGCTCCGGGGCCGGGTCCGGGTCGGGGTCCGGGCGCGGGGGTGACGGCGCCGGGCGGCGCGGCGGCGGACTGGGCGATGAGTCCCATCGTGGTGTCCCTGCTCAACTCTCGGGGGTGCTCGGGTGGGTTGATCGGTGACGCGTGGATCGCGGAGGCACTGGTCCCCCGTGTCCGGGGGATCCGGTCGCTCGTCGGTGCGTCCCGGCCGGCAGGTGCTTCTCGAAGGGCAGGGGGCCGATCGTCTCCGGGTCGGCCTCGGTGTCGAAGAGGGGCGTGTAACCGGCCGTCAGGTAGAGGGCGCGGGCCTCGGGCTGACGGGGGCCGGTGGTCAGGTGGATCCGCCGGTAACCGTGGGCGGCCGCCTCGCGCTCCAGCTCGGCGACGACGCGTCGGGCCAGACCGCGCCGTCGGTGCGCGGAGTGGGTCCAGATGCGCTTCAGCTCGGCCGTCGTCGGGTCGTAGCGGCGGAACGCGCCGCCCGCGACCGGCTCGCCCTGTTCGAGGAGCAGGAGCAGGATCCCGCCGTGGACGGGGGTGAACTCCTCGTCGGGGTAGCGGGCGAGTTCGGCGTGCGCGTCCCTGCCGTAGCGCGCGGAGTACTCGTCGCCGAGCTCGCGCAGCAGCGGTTCCACGCGAGGGTCGGACACGGTCACGCGCACGACCGCCGGCTCGTCGGACGTCGGCGGGGGCGGTGCCAGGAAGGTCATCGCTCCACCGCCGCGAGGGTCTGCGGGCCGCGCCGGGCGCGCTCGGCGTCGCGCTTGGCGACCTCCTCGCGGACGATCGGGATCACGTGCCGTCCGAAGTCGATCGCGTCGCCCAGAAGGTCGTAGCCGCGCGCGGAGAGGATGTCGACGCCGAGGTCGTAGTAGTCGAGCAGCGCCCGGGCGACCGTCTACGGGGTGCCGACGAGGGCGTTGGAGTTGCCCGCGCCCCCGGTGGCGGCGGCTGTCGGGGTCCACAGGGCGCGGTCGTAGCGCTCGCCGGCCTCGGCGATGGAGAGCAGCCGCTGCGAGCCGGTGTTCTGCGGCTGCGCCTGCCCGTTGTGGTGCCGGGTGACCGGCTCGCCGTTGCCACGACGGGCCTTGATCGCGCCGACCGTGCGGTGGGCCTTCTCCCAGGCGAGCTCCTCGGTCGGGGCGATGATCGGACGGAACGCCACCTGGATGCGCGGCACGTCGGTGCGGCCCGCGGCCTTCGCGGCGGCCTTCACGCTCTCGATCTGCTCGGCGGTCTTCGCCAGGGGCTCGCCCCACAGGCAGTAGACGTCGGCCTCGGCGCCGCCGGACCGGTACGCGGCGGCCGAGGAACCGCCGAACGAGACTCCCGGGCGGGGTTGTCGGACCGGGAAGACGTCGCTGACGAAGTCGCGGAACCGGTAGTGCTCGCCCTCGTGGTCGAAGGGCTCGCGGGTGGTCCAGATCTTCTTGAC
>NZ_JBEPBI010000463.1:0-2937 GCF_040299045.1 Streptomyces sp. NPDC001027 | reverse complement strand
CCCAGCCGAGGCTCCAGACTCAGCCGGAGCCGGAGCCGGAGCCGGAGCCGGAGCCGGAGCCGGAGCCGGAGCCGGAGCCGGAGCCGAGGCACCCCGTGATCCGTTCCGCCCGCCCCGGTCTCCCCGCCCGCCCCGGCCCCCGCGCCCGCGGCCCTCGCCGCGGTCTCACCCGTGGACCGGATGCGTCGCCTGCCAGGCCAGCCGCAGCTCCGCGCCCTCCCCGACGGCGGTGAGGAACTCGTCCAGATCGAGGAACTCCTGCCACACCGGACGGCCGCCCGCCCGCGCCAGCTCCGCCACGACCAGATCCTCCAGATCCGTGGCCCGCTTGTTCTTCCACACCTTGTCGGCCAGGCTCACCAGCAGGTCGTCCACCGTGACTCCCGGGGCCGCCCAGGAGGCGTGGGTCGCGGCGAACCGCGCCCGCTCGGCGGGCGCCCCGTGCGCGAGCAGCAGCGCGCGTCCCGCCTCCTCGTGGAGCGCGCCGGGCCCTGACAGCTCACCGGGGTGCAGCGCTTTGCCGATGTCGTGCGTGGCCGCACCGAACAGCACCGCCTCCCGGTCCACGGGCAGTCGCGGGCAGCTCAGGGCGAGCCGGTCGACGAGCTGGACGGCGACGTCGTGCACCGCTCTGAGGTGCGCCACCAGCCGGGGAGGGGCGCCGACCTCGTCCAGCAGCCGCACCGCCTCCGACGGCAGCGGACGCAGCGGAGGGTGCGAGGTCGCGTCCTCGGCGACGGCCCGGACGTTCCAGACAGTGGTCATCGCGTCAGCGTAACGACCGCCGCGCCGCCCGGAGGTCGGCCGCACGCGCCGACCGCGCGCCCAACTCCCGTGCGCAGGGCCGGTCGTGCGGGCTGCACGTCGTCGCGCCCGGGGCGGCGCGTTACGTACCCTGAAGCGGGCCGCGAGCCGGGCCGCGGGACCGGGGCGGACGGACGGCCGCCCGAGGAGGGGAAGGGTGAGCGCACGGTGACGGACTCGCGGGAACGGGCCAGGAAAGTACTGGCGGCGGCGGGCATCGCGCCGGGCCGCCTGGCCCGCGTGCGCCCGCTCGGCGGCGGCACCTACAACACGGTCGAGGAACTCCGCCTCGCGGACGGCGCCGGCTACGCGCTCAAGATCGCACCCACCGCACCGGCCCTGCGGTACGAGAGCCGACTGCTGGTCGGGGAGGCGGAGTTCTGCCGGGGCGCGGCCGAGGCCGGCGTGCCGGCGCCGCGCGTCATGGCCCTCGACGAGCAGTGGCTGCTGATGACGATGTGCCCGGGCGACCCCTGGAGCGAATCCCTATCCACCGCTGAACAGGTCTCCCTGCGAACGGAGTTGGGGCGGCAGGTCGCCCGGCTGCACCAGGTGACCGGGCCCGGCTTCGGATATCCCTCCGGGGTGTTCGGCCCGCTCGCCGCCGACTGGCGCACCGCCTTCGCGGCGATGTTCGACGCCGTGCTCGCCGACGCCCGTGACTA
The DNA here is from genome assembly GCF_040299045.1 of Streptomyces sp. NPDC001027. Taxonomy (NCBI): domain Bacteria; kingdom Bacillati; phylum Actinomycetota; class Actinomycetes; order Kitasatosporales; family Streptomycetaceae; genus Streptomyces; species Streptomyces sp. NPDC001027. Next base: position 1,468 of record NZ_JBEPBI010000463.1, on the reverse strand, counting down.
CCGCGCCCGACTGCCCCGCCCCGCCGACGAGGTCGCCGCGCTCGCCCGGTCCGCGTACGGCGCCCTCGACGACGTCGCCGTCCCGGTCCTCGTCCATTTCGACCTGTGGCCCGGAAACGTCCTGGTCGACCGCCCCGGCGGCGGGACCCGGATCGGAGGCCTCATCGACGGCGAGCGGATGTTCTGGGGCGACCCGCTCGCCGACTTCGTCTCGCTCGCCCTGCTCGGCGACATCAGGAAGGACGAGGCCTTCCTCGCGGGCTACCGCGGGGCCGGAGGCCGGGCCGACTTCGACGGGCCCGCCCGGCTGCGGCTCGCGCTCTACCGCGCCTACCTCTACCTGATCATGCTCGTCGAGACGGTCCCCCGGGAGGTCGGCGCGGATCACGAGCGCTGGACGCAGGAGGCGGTCGCCCCGGAGCTCGTCGCCGCGCTGGACGAGATCGCCGAGGCGGGCGGCTTGCAGCGTCTCTTAGCTCACATCGTGAACTAAGGGTTGGACGAATGTCGCGTCAGCTCGTCCGCAGAGGTATGTTGCAGGTCGGCGCGGCTCGGAGGGAGCGATATGACGGGGCGGAACGGGCGCACGGTACGCGACCTGAGGCGGGCGAACCGCACGGCTGTGCTGCAGCGGCTCTACTTCGACGGCCCGCTGAGCCGTTTCGAGCTCGGCCCGGCCACCGGTCTGAGCTCCGGCTCGATCAGCAACGTCGTCGCCGAGTTGATGGCGGACGGGCTGGTGGAGGAGGCCGGCAGCGTCGACTCCGACGGCGGCCGCCCCCGCATCCTGCTGCGGGTCGCCCCCGGCAGCGGCCACATGATCGGCGTGGACGTCGGCGAGACCCGCGTGCGCATCGAGCTGTTCGACCTGACGCTGACCGAACTCGCGCGCGTGGAGAAGCCGTTGGAGCAGCGGCGCTACGCGGTGGACGGCATCGTCGGCCACATCCGCGACGGCGTGGCCGAAATGCTGGCGGCCGCCTCCGTCGGTCCCGAACAGCTGCTCGGCGTCGGCATCGGGGTCCCCGGCATCGTCGAGCACACCCCCGGGCGCGGCGCCGTCGTGCACGGCCAGACCATCGGCTGGGACGCCGTCCCGCTGGAGGAGCTGCTGCGCGAGGGCTCCCTTCTGCCCGAGTCCGTCCCGTACTTCATCGACAACGGCGCGAAGACCCTCGGCCAGGCCGAGATGTGGTTCGGCGGCGGACGCGGCGCGCACAACGCGGTCGTCGTCCTCTTCGGCTCGGGCGTCGGCGCCTGCCTGGTCACGCCCGAGGTGGAGCACGGCCGGGCGGTCGAGTGGGGACATCTCACCGTGCGGGTGCGCGGCCGTCGCTGCCGGTGCGGGGCCCTCGGCTGTCTGGAGGCGTACGCCGGCGCGGAGGCGCTGCTGGAGCGGTGGCGCGAGGCCGGCGGCCGGCCGCCGGAGGGCGTGGACGAGGAGACGGCGTTGAAGGCGCTGCTCGAC